>NZ_JBXAMS010000010.1:0-232122 GCF_058800905.1 Pseudomonas sp. GW822-FHT04C11
AAGATTAAATTCCGAAACCCCAATTGCGAAAGCAGTTGGGGTTTTGTTTTGCCTGCGAGAAAGTTGATTCCGGAATCTTACGATTTCTATGCAACGGCTCGGGGCATGGCTATCATGCGGGCCTCATTGTGAGGCGATACTTGCATGCTGACGTTGTTAAAGCTCCTGAAGGACGGTCGTTTCCACTCCGGCCAAGCGCTGGGCGCCGCTCTAGGTATTAGTCGCAGCGCTGTGTGGAAGCAACTCCAGCACCTTGAGGCTGAGTTGGGTCTTTCTATTCACAAGGTGCGTGGCCGTGGTTATCAATTGAGTGCGCCGTTGACTCTGCTCAACTCCGCGGAGATCGCTGAGCATTCGCCTGCTTGCGATTGGCCCGTACTGGTCTTTGATTCGATTGATTCCACTAACGCTGAAGCTTTGCGCTCTATAGAGCGCGGTATGGCTGCGCCATTTCTTGTGCTTGCAGAGCGACAAACTGCCGGTCGCGGCCGACGCGGCCGCAAGTGGGTGAGCCCGTTTGCCGAAAATGTCTACTATAGCCTCGTGCTGCGAATCGATGGTGGCATGCGCCAGCTTGAGGGGCTTAGCCTGGTCGTCGGCCTTGCCGTGATGCAAACACTGCGCGATCTGGGTATTGCCGGCGCTGGTTTGAAGTGGCCTAACGATGTCCTGGTGGGTGAGAAGAAAATTGCTGGCATATTGTTGGAGTTGGTTGGGGATCCTGCGGATGTGTGTCATGTCGTTCTGGGTGTAGGAATCAATGTAAATATGCAGATCGCTGATGAGGTCGATCAGCAGTGGACCTCTATGCGTCTCGAAGCAGGTAGGGCGTTCGATCGTAATCTTCTAGTGGCGCATTTGGGGATTGTTCTCCAGGGGTACCTGAGTCGTCATCAGTTGGCGGGGTTTTCAGCGCTTCGGGCGGAGTGGGAGCAAGGCCACCTATGGCAGGGGCGTGCGGTTTCGCTGATTGCTGGAGTGAGTCGGATTGATGGTGAGGTGATAGGGATTGATGGTCAGGGTGCATTGCGTTTGAACGTGGGTGGCGTAGAAAAAGTGTTTAGTGGTGGTGAGCTAAGTCTGAGGTTGCGCAATGATTCTTGAGCTCGACTGCGGGAATAGCTTTATCAAATGGCGTGTGTTGCACGCAGATGCGGCGCGGTTGGTTGCTGAGGGGGTTGTCGACTCGGACCTGGCTTTGTTGGAAAGTTTGCGCGGCTGCGATGGTTTGAATCTCAAGCATTGTCGGCTGGTAAGCGTAAGAACCAATGAAGAGACCGCTGCGCTAGTTTCCTTGCTGGTCGAGGCATTCGGTGTAACGGTGTCCTGTGCGGCGCCGGCTCGTGAAATGTCTGGAGTCCGCAACGGTTACGAGGATTATAAGCGGCTGGGGCTTGATCGCTGGCTTGCGATGCTTGGCGCATTTCATCTTGCCTCGGGGGCTTGTCTGGTTCTCGATTTTGGTACTGCGCTTACCGCAGATTTTATTGCAGCGGATGGCGATCACCTGGGAGGATTCATTTGTCCCGGAATGCCCTTGATGCGTAACCAGTTGCGCACCCATACCCGACGGATTCGCTATGACGATATCGCGGCATCCAGGGCGCTTGAGAGCTTTGAGCCAGGGCGAAATACGGTGGAGGCCGTCGAGCGCGGCTGTTCATTGATGTTGAGAGGGTTTGTCCTGACGCAGCTAGAATTGGCGCGCAGCTATTGGGGGCAGGAGTTCTCGGTGTTCCTCACTGGTGGTGATGCGGGCCTGGTTTCTGGAGTCGTGCCAGAGGCGCGGGTAGTACCAGATCTCGTCTTTGTAGGTTTGGCCATGGCGTGCCCATTGTCCTGAGGTTTTTATGCGTTGGTTGTTTCTGTTGTTGCTGGTCCTGAATGTTTTTTATTACGTTTGGCATCAGCAGGAGGCGCCCTTGCGTGCGAAGGACGTCACTCCGTTGAGTTTGTATAAAGGTTCGCAGCAGGACATTCGCCTGTTGAGTGAAACGCCTGATGCAGTAGCTGCGCGTGACAAGGGTAAATTTGCGCAGGCGGATAACAGTTGTCTTTATCTGGGTGGTTTTGCTCGTCAGGAAACGGCGAAGACGCTTGAACAGCGATTGGCCGCTCTCGACATCAAGGTTCAGCAGCTATCGGTTTCTCTTCCTGATTCTGTTGGATATTGGATGCGTGTAGCTCCAGAGAGCCGGCGTTTGGCTGATGATTCCGTGCTGCAGAACCTTGCTAAAGAATTCAATGAGTTAAAACATAAAATAATGCCGTGCGAGGGGGTTGCAACTGCTGAATAGGTTGCATAGAATGGCGCCCGCTTCGCAGTGAAGACCTTTAGCGGTCAACAGTGTGAAGCGAGGTCAACGCAGCTAACCTCAGGTTTTTAATGAGAAAATGCTTGACAGAAGGCTGGCATGATGTAGAATGCCGGCTCGCTTAGGAGGGGTTCCCGAGCGGCCAAAGGGATCAGACTGTAAATCTGACGTCTACGACTTCGAAGGTTCGAATCCTTCCCCCTCCACCATTTTTAGCGTGAGCTGCAAGCTTACGCGGGTATAGTTTAGTGGTAGAACCTCAGCCTTCCAAGCTGATGATGCGGGTTCGATTCCCGCTACCCGCTCCAAGTTTGCAGGTTGTGCAAAGTGTTTCGCTCTTGTAGCTCAGTTGGTAGAGCACACCCTTGGTAAGGGTGAGGTCAGCGGTTCAAATCCGCTCAAGAGCTCCATATAACAAGGCAGATATGAAAATATCTGCCTTTGTTTTAATGGCTAGTGT
This sequence comes from Pseudomonas sp. GW822-FHT04C11, assembly GCF_058800905.1. NCBI lineage: Bacteria > Pseudomonadati > Pseudomonadota > Gammaproteobacteria > Pseudomonadales > Pseudomonadaceae > Pseudomonas > Pseudomonas sp. GW822-FHT04C11. Next base: position 2,776 of record NZ_JBXAMS010000010.1, read on the forward strand.
GACTTGCTTAATTCTTCTCCTAGGGGTGATTTCGATGGCTAAGGAAAAGTTCGAACGTAATAAGCCGCACGTCAACGTAGGTACCATTGGTCACGTCGACCACGGTAAAACTACTCTGACTGCCGCTCTGACTCGTGTCTGTTCCGAAGTTTTCGGTTCGGCTAAGGTTGACTTCGACAAGATCGATAGCGCCCCAGAAGAAAAAGCTCGTGGTATCACCATTAACACTGCTCACGTTGAGTATGATTCGGCCGTGCGTCACTACGCACACGTTGACTGCCCGGGTCACGCTGACTACGTGAAGAACATGATTACCGGTGCTGCTCAAATGGATGGCGCTATCCTGGTTTGCTCGGCCGCTGATGGTCCGATGCCGCAAACTCGTGAGCACATCCTGTTGTCCCGTCAGGTAGGCGTTCCGTACATCGTGGTTTTCCTGAACAAGGCTGACCTGGTGGATGACGCTGAGCTGCTGGAGCTGGTTGAGATGGAAGTGCGCGATCTGCTGAGCACTTACGACTTCCCGGGCGACGACACTCCAATCATCATTGGTTCTGCGCGTATGGCGTTGGAAGGTAATGATGAAAACGGGATGGGTACCACTGCTGTCAAGAAGTTGGTTGAGACTCTGGATAGCTATATTCCAGAGCCTGAGCGTGCTATCGACAAGCCGTTCCTGATGCCAATCGAAGATGTATTCTCGATTTCAGGTCGCGGTACTGTTGTGACTGGTCGTATCGAGCGTGGTATCGTTCGCGTTCAGGATGCACTGGAAATCGTTGGTCTGCGTGATACCACCACTACTACCTGTACTGGTGTTGAAATGTTCCGCAAGCTGCTCGATGAAGGTCGTGCTGGCGAGAACTGCGGTGTTCTGCTGCGTGGTACCAAGCGTGATGATGTTGAGCGTGGTCAGGTGCTGGTCAAGCCGGGTTCGGTTAAGCCGCACACCAAGTTCACTGCAGAAGTTTACGTTCTGAGCAAGGAAGAAGGCGGTCGTCATACTCCGTTCTTCAAGGGCTACCGTCCACAGTTCTACTTCCGTACTACTGACGTGACTGGTAACTGCGAGCTGCCAGAAGGCGTTGAAATGGTAATGCCAGGTGACAACATTCAGATGACTGTTACCCTGATCAAAACCATCGCAATGGAAGATGGCCTGCGTTTCGCTATCCGTGAAGGCGGTCGTACCGTCGGCGCTGGTGTCGTAGCCAAAGTCATCGAGTAAGTTGTTGTAATGTCTTTTTTAGGCCGGCATAATGGTCGGCCTAATTTTGTTTTAGGTCAGTAGCTCAATTGGCAGAGCGACGGTCTCCAAAACCGTAGGTTGGGGGTTCGATTCCCTCCTGACCTGCCAGATTCACTCAGTGTGTCTGGCTTTCTTTTCACAGGATCTTCATAGATGACTCCTAAAGCTGAAGCTCAAGGCTCTCGCTTCGATCTGCTCAAGTGGCTTGTAGTAGTCGCTTTGGTGGTTGTTGGCGTTGTCGGCAATCAGTATTACCATGCTGCGCCGATCCTGTACCGTGTACTCGCTTTGCTTGTTATTGCTGCTGTAGCTGCCTTTGTAGGCCTGCAGACCGTCAAGGGCAAGTCTTTCTTTGTACTGGTTAAGGAAGCTCGCACCGAGATTCGTAAAGTCGTGTGGCCAACTCGCCAAGAAACCACGCAGACCACCCTGATTGTGGTGGCTGTTGTTCTGGTTATGGCGTTGCTGTTGTGGGGGCTTGATTCCCTGCTCGGCTGGCTTGTTTCCTTGATTGTTGGCTAAGGGTGTCCCGTGGCTAAGCGTTGGTACGTTGTGCATGCTTACTCGGGTTACGAGAAGCATGTCATGCGCTCGTTGATCGAGCGCGTAAAGCTGGCTGGCATGGAAGATGGCTTCGGCGAAATTCTGGTTCCCACTGAAGAAGTGGTTGAAATGCGTAATGGCCAGAAGCGCAAAAGCGAGCGTAAATTCTTCCCGGGTTACGTGCTGGTTCAGATGGATATGAATGAGGGGACTTGGCACTTGGTCAAGGATACTCCTCGGGTGATGGGCTTCATCGGCGGTACCGCTGATAAACCTGCACCTATCACTGACAAAGAAGCAGAAGCAATTCTGCGTCGTGTTGCTGATGGTAGCGACAAGCCGAAGCCCAAGACTCTGTTCGAGCCGGGCGAAGTGGTTCGTGTTACCGACGGTCCGTTCGCCGATTTTAATGGCACGGTCGAAGAAGTTAACTACGAAAAGAGCCGCATCCAAGTCGCAGTGCTCATTTTCGGTCGCTCTACTCCGGTAGAGCTAGAGTTCAGCCAGGTCGAAAAGGTCTAGCCGAACAAGCATCCCAACCCCGCAGCCCTAGGCTGTGGGGTTTTGTCGTCACTGGGATAAACGCGCAAGTAACCGGGGAGCCTCTCGAGGCGTTCGAACCCGTAATTGGAGTGCCTCATGGCCAAGAAGATTACCGCTTACATCAAGCTGCAAGTGAAGGCCGCTCAGGCTAACCCAAGCCCACCTGTTGGTCCTGCTCTGGGTCAGCACGGCGTGAACATCATGGAATTCTGCAAGGCTTTCAACGCCCGTACTCAGGGTATTGAGCCAGGTCTGCCGACTCCAGTGATCATCACTGTCTACAGCGACCGTAGCTTCACTTTCGAAACTAAAAGCACCCCGGCTTCGGTTCTGCTGAAGAAGGCTGCTGGTTTGACTAGCGGTTCCGCTCGTCCAAACACCGTTAAGGTTGGCACTGTAACTCGTGCTCAGCTGGAAGAAATCGCGAAAACCAAAAACGCGGATCTGACTGCAGCTGATATGGAAGCAGCCGTGCGTACTATCGCCGGTTCTGCTCGTAGCATGGGCCTTAACGTGGAGGGTGTGTAATGGCTAAGCTGACCAAGCGCCAAAAGGCTATCGCCGGCAAAATCGAAGCGGGCAAGGCCTACAACTTTGTAGACGCCGCTGCTCTGCTGGCTGAGCTGTCGACTGTCAAGTTCAGCGAGTCGTTCGACGTTGCTGTGAACCTGGGTGTTGACCCGCGTAAATCTGACCAGGTTGTTCGTAGCGCTACTGTGCTGCCACACGGCACTGGCAAGACCGTTCGCGTTGCCGTGTTCACCCAGGGTCCAGCAGCTGAAGCTGCTCTGGCCGCCGGCGCTGATCGCGTAGGTATGGACGACCTGGCTGCCGAAATGAAAGGCGGCGACCTGAACTATGACGTAGTTATTGCTTCCCCGGATGCAATGCGCGTTGTAGGTCAGTTGGGTCAGATCCTCGGTCCACGTGGCCTGATGCCTAACCCTAAAGTCGGCACCGTAACTCCAGACGTAGCTACCGCGGTTAAAAACGCAAAAGCTGGTCAGGTTCGTTATCGCACCGACAAAAACGGCATCATCCACACCTCCGTTGGCAAAGTCGGCTTTGATGCCGTCAAGCTGAAGGAAAACGTTGAAGCCCTGATCGCTGATCTGAAGCGTATCAAGCCAGCTTCCTCGAAAGGTATTTACGTCAAGCGCGTTACCCTGAGCACCACTATGGGCCCAGGTCTGGTCATCGACCAGGGTTCGCTCGACGCGTAAGACACAGATTGGCGCGAGTAATTGCGCCAATTGAAAAATTGGGGTCCCTGCCTGGCGGGGGCTATCCAAGACCGTAGGCGACGCAAGTCTTAAACCTCAAGCCTACGCAGATGGTGCTCCCGGTTCCTTACCGAATCAGACACCAAAACGACATCCGGCCTCGGCTGGATGAAACGGTAACAAGCAGGAGTTAAACCCGTGGCAATTAAACTCGAAGACAAGAAGGCCATCGTCGCTGAAGTCAACGAGGCTGCCAAAGCTGCTCTGTCCGCTGTCGTGGCTGATGCCCGTGGCGTAACAGTAGGCGCTATGACCGGACTCCGTAAAGAGGCTCGTGAAGCCGGCGTTTACGTACGTGTTGTACGTAACACCCTGCTCAAGCGCGCTGTTGCTGACACTGAATACAGTGTTCTCAACGACGTGTTCACTGGCCCGACCTTGATTGCATTCTCCAAAGAACATCCGGGCGCTGCTGCTCGTATCTTCAAGGAATTCGCAAAAGGTCAGGACAAGTTCGAGATCAAGGCAGCTGCGTTCGAGGGCAAGTTCCTCGCAGCTAACCAAATCGACGTACTGGCAACTCTGCCGACCCGTGACGAAGCAATTTCTCAGCTGATGAGCGTGATTCAAGGCGCTACCAGCAAATTGGCTCGTACTCTGGCGGCAATTCGCGACCAGAAAGAAGCTGCTGCAGCCTAAGGCTCGCCATCTTCTCGCGTTTTTTGTTTATTTCGATGGTCGCGTAGGCCGTCCCCCAATTCAGGAATTAGAGTCATGTCTATCTCTCAAAACGATATCCTTGAAGCCGTTGGCAACATGTCCGTAATGGAAGTTGTTGAACTGATCAAAGCTTTCGAAGAAAAATTCGGCGTTACCGCTGCTGCTGCATCGGCTGGTCCAGCTGTTGCTGCTGCCGTTGCTGAAGAGCAAACCGAATTCAACGTCATGCTGACCGAAGCTGGCGAGAAGAAAGTTAACGTGATCAAGGCTGTACGTGAACTGACCGGTCTGGGCCTGAAAGAAGCCAAGGCTGTAGTTGACGGCGCTCCTGCCATGGTTCTGGAAGCTGTTGCCAAAGACGCAGCTGACAAAGCCAAAGCAGTTCTGGAAGAAGCAGGCGCTAAAGTCGAGCTGAAGTAAGCTTCGACTTTGCGTCTCCAGCCCGAGCGTTAAGCGAAAGGCTGATGGCTGGTGGCTCTTGCCACCGGCCTTTTTCCGTTATTGGCAGCCGACTGGGTCGGTGCTGATAACGAGCTGTAACCACCCGATGCGGTGGCGCAAACCATGGGGTTTGCACGATTTTCTGGCTGCTCCCGTCGGGAGGGGCCAAACAAGCAGGTGACCAAGCTGGGGAACGCTGATGGCTTACTCATATACTGAGAAAAAACGTATCCGCAAGGACTTTAGCAAGTTGCCGGACGTCATGGATGTGCCGTACCTCCTGGCCATCCAGCTGGATTCGTATCGTGAATTCTTGCAAGCGGGAGCGACTAAAGATCAGTTCCGCGACGTGGGCCTGCATGCGGCCTTCAAATCCGTTTTCCCGATCATCAGCTACTCCGGCAATGCTGCGCTGGAGTACGTCGGTTATCGCCTGGGCGAACCGGCATTTGATGTCAAAGAATGCGTATTGCGCGGTGTGACTTACGCCGTACCTTTGCGGGTAAAAGTGCGCCTGATCATTTTCGACAAAGAATCGTCGAACAAAGCGATCAAGGACATTAAAGAGCAAGAAGTCTACATGGGTGAAATCCCCCTGATGACTGAGAACGGTACCTTCGTAATCAACGGTACCGAGCGTGTAATCGTTTCCCAGCTGCACCGTTCCCCGGGCGTGTTCTTCGACCACGACCGTGGCAAGACGCACAGCTCCGGCAAACTGCTGTACTCCGCGCGGATCATTCCTTACCGCGGTTCGTGGCTGGACTTCGAGTTCGACCCGAAAGACTGCGTATTCGTGCGTATCGACCGTCGTCGCAAGCTGCCTGCATCGGTACTGCTGCGCGCGCTCGGCTATACCACTGAAGAAGTGCTGGACGCGTTCTACACCACCAACGTCTTCCACGTGCAAGGTGAAAACCTCAGCCTGGAACTGGTGCCTCAGCGCCTGCGTGGTGAAATTGCTGTCCTGGATATCCTGGATGACAAAGGCAAGGTTATTGTCGAGCAAGGTCGCCGTATCACCGCTCGCCACATCAACCAGCTGGAAAAGGCCGGGATCAAAGAGCTGCAAGTGCCTCTGGACTACGTCCTGGGTCGCACTACCGCCAAGGTCATCGTGCATCCGGCAACCGGCGAAATCCTGGCAGAGTGCAACACCGAGCTGAACACCGAGATCCTGGCGAAAATCGCCAAGGCTCAGGTCGTTCGCATCGAGACTCTGTACACCAACGATATCGACTGCGGTCCGTTCGTCTCCGACACGCTGAAGATCGACTCCACCAGCAACCAATTGGAAGCGCTGGTCGAGATCTATCGCATGATGCGTCCTGGCGAGCCGCCAACCAAAGACGCTGCCGAGACTCTGTTCAACAACCTGTTCTTCAGCCCTGAGCGCTATGACCTGTCTGCGGTCGGCCGGATGAAGTTCAACCGTCGTATCGGTCGTACCGAGATCGAAGGTTCGGGCGTGTTGTGCAAAGAAGACATCGTCGCGGTACTGAAGACTCTGGTCGACATCCGTAACGGTAAAGGCATCGTCGATGACATCGACCACCTGGGTAACCGTCGTGTTCGCTGCGTAGGCGAAATGGCCGAGAACCAGTTCCGCGTTGGCTTGGTACGTGTTGAGCGTGCGGTCAAAGAGCGTCTGTCGATGGCTGAAAGCGAAGGCCTGATGCCGCAAGACCTGATCAACGCCAAGCCAGTGGCTGCTGCGGTGAAAGAGTTCTTCGGTTCGAGCCAGCTGTCCCAGTTCATGGACCAGAACAACCCGCTGTCCGAGATCACCCACAAGCGTCGTGTCTCTGCACTCGGCCCTGGCGGTCTGACGCGTGAGCGTGCCGGCTTTGAAGTTCGTGACGTACACCCGACTCACTACGGTCGTGTATGCCCGATTGAAACACCGGAAGGTCCGAACATCGGTCTGATCAACTCCCTGGCCGCCTATGCGCGCACCAATCAGTACGGCTTCCTCGAAAGCCCGTACCGTGTGGTGAAAGACGCTCTGGTCACCGACGAGATCGTGTTCCTGTCCGCCATCGAAGAAGCTGATCACGTGATCGCTCAGGCTTCGGCCACGATGAACGACAAGAAAGTCCTGATCGACGAGCTGGTAGCTGTTCGTCACTTGAACGAGTTCACCGTCAAGGCGCCGGAAGACGTCACCTTGATGGACGTATCGCCGAAGCAGGTAGTTTCGGTTGCTGCGTCGCTGATCCCGTTCCTCGAGCACGACGACGCCAACCGTGCGTTGATGGGTTCGAACATGCAGCGTCAAGCTGTACCAACCCTGCGCGCTGACAAGCCGCTGGTAGGTACCGGCATGGAGCGTAACGTGGCTCGCGACTCCGGCGTTTGCGTCGTGGCTCGTCGTGGCGGCGTGATCGATTCCGTTGATGCCAGCCGTATCGTGGTTCGTGTTGCTGATGATGAAGTTGAAACCGGCGAAGCTGGTGTCGACATCTACAACCTGACCAAATACACCCGCTCCAACCAGAACACCTGCATCAACCAGCGTCCGTTGGTGAGCAAGGGTGATCGGGTTCAGCGTAGCGACATCATGGCTGACGGTCCGTCCACCGACATGGGTGAGCTGGCTCTGGGTCAGAACATGCGCATCGCGTTCATGGCATGGAACGGCTTCAACTTCGAAGACTCCATCTGCCTGTCCGAGCGTGTGGTTCAGGAAGACCGCTTCACCACGATCCACATCCAGGAACTGACCTGTGTGGCGCGTGACACCAAGCTTGGGCCAGAGGAAATCACTGCAGACATCCCGAACGTGGGTGAAGCTGCACTGAACAAGCTGGACGAAGCTGGTATCGTTTACGTAGGTGCTGAAGTTGGCGCAGGCGACATTCTGGTTGGTAAGGTCACTCCGAAAGGCGAGACCCAACTGACTCCGGAAGAGAAGCTGTTGCGTGCGATCTTCGGTGAAAAAGCCAGCGACGTTAAAGATACTTCCCTGCGCGTACCTACCGGTACCAAGGGTACTGTCATCGACGTACAGGTCTTCACCCGTGACGGCGTAGAGCGTGATGCTCGTGCTCTGTCGATCGAGAAGACTCAGCTCGACGAGATCCGCAAGGACCTGAACGAAGAGTTCCGTATCGTTGAAGGCGCTACTTTCGAACGTCTGCGTTCCGCTCTGGTCGGCCATAAAGCCGAAGGCGGCGCCGGTCTGAAGAAAGGTCAGGAAATCACCGACGAAGTTCTCGACGGTCTTGAGCACGGCCAGTGGTTCAAACTGCGCATGGCTGAAGATGCTCTGAACGAGCAGCTCGAGAAGGCTCAGGCCTACATCGTTGATCGCCGCCGTCTGCTGGACGACAAGTTCGAAGACAAGAAGCGCAAACTGCAGCAGGGCGATGACCTGGCTCCAGGCGTGCTGAAAATCGTCAAGGTTTACCTGGCAATCCGTCGCCGCATCCAGCCGGGTGACAAGATGGCCGGTCGTCACGGTAACAAGGGTGTGGTCTCCGTGATCATGCCGGTTGAAGACATGCCGCACGATGCCAATGGCACCCCGGTCGACGTTGTCCTCAACCCGTTGGGCGTACCTTCGCGTATGAACGTTGGTCAGATCCTTGAAACCCACCTGGGCCTCGCGGCCAAAGGTCTGGGCGAGAAGATCAACCGTATGATCGAAGAGCAGCGCAAGGTTGCTGACCTTCGCAAGTTCCTGCACGAGATCTACAACGAGATCGGCGGCCGCAACGAAGAGCTGGACACCTTCTCCGACCAGGAAATCCTGGATCTGGCGAAGAACCTGCGCGGTGGCGTACCGATGGCCACTCCGGTGTTCGACGGTGCCAAGGAAAGCGAAATCAAGGCCATGCTGAAACTGGCAGACCTGCCGGAAAGCGGCCAGATGCAGCTGACTGACGGCCGTACCGGCAACAAGTTCGAGCGCCCGGTTACCGTTGGCTACATGTACATGCTGAAGCTGAACCACTTGGTAGACGACAAGATGCACGCTCGTTCTACCGGTTCGTACAGCCTGGTTACCCAGCAGCCGCTGGGTGGTAAGGCGCAGTTCGGTGGTCAGCGTTTCGGGGAGATGGAGGTCTGGGCACTGGAAGCATACGGTGCTGCTTACACTCTGCAAGAAATGCTCACAGTGAAGTCGGACGATGTGAACGGCCGGACCAAGATGTACAAAAACATCGTGGACGGCGATCACCGTATGGAGCCGGGCATGCCCGAGTCCTTCAACGTGTTGATCAAGGAAATTCGTTCCCTCGGCATCGATATCGATCTGGAAACCGAATAACACGTGACGCGAATGAGAGCGGGGCAGGATTGCCCGCTCTCTGCTCCGCCAGGAGGAAAGGCCTTGAAAGACCTACTGAATTTGCTGAAAAACCAGGGTCAAGTCGAAGAGTTCGACGCCATCCGTATCGGATTGGCATCGCCTGAGATGATCCGTTCGTGGTCGTTCGGCGAAGTTAAAAAGCCGGAAACCATCAACTACCGTACGTTCAAACCTGAGCGTGACGGCCTGTTCTGCGCCAAGATCTTTGGCCCGGTAAAGGATTACGAGTGCCTGTGCGGTAAGTACAAGCGCTTGAAGCACCGTGGTGTGATCTGCGAGAAGTGCGGCGTTGAAGTCGCGCTGGCAAAAGTTCGTCGTGAGCGCATGGCGCACATCGAACTGGCCTCGCCAGTTGCCCACATCTGGTTCCTGAAATCGCTGCCGTCGCGTATCGGCTTGCTGATGGACATGACCCTGCGTGATATCGAACGCGTTCTCTACTTCGAGAGCTATGTCGTTATCGATCCAGGCATGACCACCCTTGAAAAAGGTCAGCTGCTCAACGACGAGCAGTACTTCGAAGCGCTGGAAGAGTTCGGCGACGATTTCGATGCCCGCATGGGTGCCGAAGCTGTCCGTGAACTGCTGCACGCTATCGATCTGGAGCACGAGATTGGCCGTCTGCGTGAAGAAATTCCGCAAACCAACTCCGAAACCAAAATCAAGAAGCTGTCCAAGCGTCTGAAGTTGATGGAGGCCTTCCAGGGTTCCGGCAACTTGCCAGAGTGGATGGTGCTGACCGTTCTGCCGGTTCTGCCGCCAGATCTGCGTCCACTGGTCCCATTGGATGGCGGTCGTTTCGCGACTTCCGACCTCAACGACCTGTATCGTCGAGTGATCAACCGTAACAACCGCTTGAAGCGCCTGCTTGATCTGTCCGCTCCGGACATCATCGTGCGCAACGAAAAGCGTATGTTGCAGGAAGCCGTCGACGCCTTGCTCGATAACGGTCGTCGTGGCCGCGCTATCACCGGTTCCAACAAGCGTCCTCTGAAATCCCTGGCTGACATGATCAAGGGTAAACAAGGTCGTTTCCGTCAGAACTTGCTCGGTAAGCGTGTTGACTACTCCGGTCGTTCGGTAATTACCGTAGGTCCGACCCTGCGTCTGCACCAGTGCGGTCTGCCGAAGAAAATGGCTCTCGAGCTGTTCAAACCGTTCATTTTCGGCAAGCTGGAAATGCGTGGTCTCGCTACCACCATCAAAGCTGCCAAGAAGATGGTTGAGCGCGAACTGCCGGAAGTTTGGGACGTTCTCGCTGAAGTTATCCGCGAACACCCAGTGCTTCTCAACCGTGCACCGACCCTTCACCGTCTGGGTATCCAGGCATTTGAACCGGTTCTGATCGAAGGTAAGGCTATCCAGCTGCACCCGCTGGTCTGCGCCGCGTACAACGCCGACTTCGACGGCGACCAAATGGCCGTGCACGTACCGCTGACACTGGAAGCCCAGTTGGAAGCGCGCGCGTTGATGATGTCGACCAACAACATTCTGTCGCCAGCCAACGGTGAGCCAATCATCGTTCCGTCGCAGGACGTTGTATTGGGTCTGTACTACATGACTCGTGAAGCGATCAACGCCAAGGGCGAAGGTCGTGTATTCGCGGATCTGCAAGAAGTTGACCGTGTGTTCCGTGCCGGCGAAGCCGCACTGCACGCCAAGGTTAAAGTGCGGATCAACGAAACCGTCAACGACCGTGACGGCGGCAGCGTGACCAACACCCGTATCGTCGACACCACCGTCGGCCGTGCGCTGTTGTTCCAGGTTGTGCCTAAAGGTCTGTCGTACGACGTCGTCAACCTGCCGATGAAGAAAAAGGCGATCTCCAAGCTGATCAACCAGTGCTACCGCGTGGTTGGTTTGAAAGAGACCGTGATCTTCGCTGACCAGTTGATGTACACCGGTTTTGCCTATTCGACCATTTCCGGCGTTTCCATCGGTGTTAACGACTTCGTTATCCCGGATGAAAAAGCCCGCATCATCGGTGCAGCCACCGACGAAGTGAAAGAGATCGAAAGTCAGTACGCCTCCGGCCTGGTAACCCAGGGCGAGAAGTACAACAAAGTGATCGACCTTTGGTCCAAGGCGAACGACGAAGTTTCCAAGGCAATGATGGCCAACCTCTCGAAAGAGAAAGTCATCGACCGTCATGGCGTCGAAGTCGAGCAAGAGTCCTTCAACTCGATGTACATGATGGCCGACTCGGGTGCACGGGGTTCTGCTGCGCAGATCCGTCAGCTCGCCGGTATGCGTGGCCTGATGGCCAAGCCGGACGGTTCCATCATCGAAACGCCGATTACTGCGAACTTCCGTGAAGGTTTGAGCGTACTTCAGTACTTCATCTCCACTCACGGTGCTCGTAAAGGTCTGGCGGATACCGCGTTGAAAACTGCGAACTCCGGTTACCTGACTCGTCGTCTGGTAGACGTGGCGCAGGATCTGGTTGTAACCGAGATCGATTGCGGCACCGAACACGGTCTGCTGATGACTCCGCACATTGAAGGCGGTGACGTTGTAGAGCCGTTGGGTGAGCGCGTATTGGGTCGTGTTATCGCCCGTGACGTATTCAAGCCAGGTACCGAGGAAATCATCGTTCCTGCCGGCACTCTGGTAGACGAGAAGTGGGTTGAATTCATCGAGCTGAACAGCATCGACGAAGTGATCGTGCGTTCGCCGATCAGCTGCGAAACCCGTTATGGCATTTGCGCCAAGTGCTACGGCCGTGATCTGGCTCGTGGTCACCAGGTGAACATCGGTGAAGCTGTCGGCGTAATCGCTGCCCAGTCGATCGGTGAGCCGGGTACCCAGCTGACAATGCGTACGTTCCACATCGGTGGTGCGGCAAGCCGGACCTCTGCAGCCGATAGCGTTCAGGTGAAGAATGGCGGTACCGTCCGTCTGCACAACCTGAAACACGTTGAGCGAGTGGATGGTTGCCTGGTTGCTGTGTCCCGTTCCGGTGAGCTGGCAATCGCTGATGACTACGGTCGTGAGCGCGAGCGTTACAAGCTGCCGTACGGTGCTGTGATCTCGGTTAAAGAAGGTGACAAGGTCGACGCTGGCGCAATCGTGGCCAAGTGGGATCCGCACACTCACCCAATCGTTACCGAAATGAAAGGTACCGTGACCTACGTGGGCATGGAAGAAGGCATCACGATCAAGCGTCAGACTGACGAATTGACCGGTATGACCAACATTGAAGTACTCGATGCCAAAGACCGTCCAGCTGCCGGCAAAGATATCCGTCCTGCTGTGAAGATGGTTGATGACAACGGCAAGGATCTGTTGCTGCCGGGTACTGACGTAATCGCTCAGTACTTCCTGCCTGCCAACGCCCTGGTGGGTGTGGCGGACGGTGCGAAAATCGCGATCGGTGATGTTATCGCTCGTATTCCGCAAGAGACTTCGAAGACCCGTGACATCACCGGTGGTCTGCCGCGTGTTGCCGACTTGTTCGAAGCCCGTCGTCCGAAAGAAGCCTCGATTCTGGCTGAAGTCAGCGGCACCATCGCGTTCGGTAAAGAGACCAAAGGCAAGCGCCGTCTGGTCATTACCCCGAACGACGGTAGCGATCCGTATGAAGAGCTGATTCCGAAGTGGCGTCACCTGAACGTCTTCGAAGGCGAACAGGTAAACCGCGGCGAAGTTATCTCCGACGGCCCGAGCGATCCACACGACATCCTGCGTCTGCTGGGTGTGAGTGCGCTGGCCAAGTACATTGTTAACGAGATCCAGGACGTTTACCGTCTGCAAGGCGTGAAGATCAACGATAAGCACATCGAGACCATCCTGCGTCAGATGCTGCGTAAAGTTGAAATCGCTGAATCTGGCGATTCCACTTTCATCAAGGGCGACCAGATGGAATTGACTCACGTACTGGTAGAGAACGAGCGTTTGGCTGCAGACGACAAGTTCGTCTCCAAGTTCACTCGCGTTCTGCTGGGTATCACCAAGGCGTCGTTGTCCACCGAATCGTTCATCTCGGCGGCCTCTTTCCAAGAGACCACTCGTGTACTGACCGAAGCGGCGGTAACCGGCAAGCGCGATTACCTGCGCGGCCTGAAAGAAAACGTGGTCGTGGGTCGTTTGATCCCGGCAGGTACCGGTCTGGCTTATCACAGCGAGCGCAAACGCCGCCGTGATGCTGACAAACCGTTGCGCGTAAGCGCCAGTGAAGTGGAAGCTGCACTGACCGAAGCGCTGAACTCGAGCGGTAACTGAGTTCTGCGATAAATAAGAGTGGGGCCCTGGCGCCCCCGTTCATCGAATCGAGACAATTTGTCGAGGTTGGATGAGCGGGGAGGTCGGGGCCTTGCCTTGACTGGGGACAAGATCCTCTTTAGACTCTTGTACCCCTAAATTTGGCGGGAATTCGTTCCTGCCATTTTGCTTTTCTTGCAAGACAATAGCGTCGCAAGACAACAGTGGAGCTAGTAGATGGCAACTATCAACCAGCTGGTACGTCAGCCGCGTAAGCGTATCGTCGAGAAATCCGACGTGCCTGCGCTGCAGAACTGCCCGCAACGTCGTGGCGTATGCACCCGTGTGTATACCACCACGCCGAAAAAACCTAACTCGGCACTGCGTAAAGTATGCCGTGTGCGTCTGACCAACGGTTTCGAGGTTTCCTCGTACATCGGCGGTGAAGGCCACAACCTGCAAGAGCACAGCGTGGTACTGATCCGCGGCGGTCGTGTAAAAGACTTGCCAGGTGTTCGTTACCACACCGTACGCGGTTCTTTGGATACTTCCGGCGTTAAAGGTCGTAACCAGGGTCGTTCGAAGTACGGTACCAAGAAGCCTAAGTAGTAGCGGCTTTTTGTAAACACTGAATTATCTATTTTCTGAGTCGATAAGAGTAAGGTCGGAGGCGTCCCGAAAGGGCACCGATTCCGAGCGAACCTGAAGACCGTTTGAGGGCTTATCCATGCCAAGAAGACGCGTAGCAGCCAAGCGCGAAGTGCTTGACGATCCAAAATACGGAAGCCAAATCCTGGCCAAGTTCATGAACCACGTGATGGAAAGCGGCAAGAAAGCCGTTGCCGAGCGTATCGTTTATGGCGCGCTGGAAAAGGTTAAAGAACGCAAGAACAGCGATCCCCTGGAAATCTTCGAGAAAGCTCTCGACGCCATCGCTCCGCTGGTCGAAGTGAAGTCGCGCCGTGTAGGCGGTGCTACTTACCAGGTTCCGGTCGAAGTTCGTCCGTCCCGTCGTAACGCTCTGGCAATGCGCTGGTTGGTAGACTTCGCCCGTAAGCGTGGCGAGAAGTCTATGGCTCTGCGTTTGGCTGGCGAACTGTTGGACGCTGCTGAAGGTAAAGGTGCTGCTGTTAAGAAGCGTGAAGACGTGCACCGTATGGCTGAAGCTAACAAAGCTTTCTCGCACTACCGCTTCTAATTTTAGCTTCACTAATTTTGCGAGGGCTTTATGGCTCGTACTACTCCGATTAGCCGCTACCGTAACATCGGTATCGTTGCTCACGTGGATGCTGGTAAAACCACTACCACTGAGCGCGTCCTTTTTTACACCGGCAAAAGTCACAAGATGGGCGAGGTGCATGATGGCGCCGCGACCACGGACTGGATGGTGCAGGAGCAGGAGCGTGGTATTACCATTACTTCTGCTGCTATCACCGCCTTCTGGCAGGGTTCTGCGAAGCAGCACAAGGACCAATACCGTTTCAACGTCATTGACACCCCGGGCCACGTAGACTTCACCATTGAAGTTGAGCGTTCCCTGCGTGTACTCGACGGCGCGGTCGTTGTGTTCTGTGGTACTTCGGGTGTTGAGCCTCAGTCCGAAACCGTATGGCGTCAAGCCAACAAGTACGGTGTTCCACGTATCGTTTACGTGAACAAGATGGACCGTGCTGGTGCGAACTTCCTGCGCGTGATCGCTCAGATCAAACAGCGTCTGGGTCACACTCCAGTGCCAATCCAGTTGGCTATCGGTTCCGAAGACAACTTCCAGGGTCAGATCGATCTGATGACCATGGAAGCGGTTTACTGGAATGATGCTGACAAGGGCATGACGCCTCGTCGCGAAGCTATCCCTGCTGAACTGCAGGAACTGGCTGAAGAGTGGCGTAGCAACATGGTTGAAGCTGCGGCTGAAGCCAGCGAAGAGCTGATGAACAAGTACCTCGAAGGGGAAGAGCTCTCCATCGAGGAAATCAAGGCCGCTCTGCGTCAGCGTACTATCGCTGGTGAGATCGTTCTGGCTGTTTGCGGTTCTTCCTTCAAGAACAAGGGTGTTCCCCTGGTTCTCGACGCCGTTATCGACTACCTGCCTGCTCCTACCGATATTCCTGCCATCAAGGGTACTGACCCGGATGACGAGGAAAAGCAGATGGAGCGTCATGCGAGCGACGACGAGCCGTTCTCGGCTCTGGCGTTCAAGATCGCTACCGACCCATTCGTGGGTACCTTGACCTTCGTCCGTGTTTACTCGGGCGTGTTGGCTTCCGGCGACGGCGTGATCAACTCGGTTAAAGGCAAGAAAGAGCGCGTGGGTCGTATGGTGCAAATGCACGCAAACGCCCGTGAAGAAATCAAGGAAGTGCGCGCTGGCGACATCGCGGCCTTGATCGGCATGAAGGACGTCACCACTGGTGAAACCTTGTGCAACGCTGACAAGCCAATCATCCTGGTTCGCATGGACTTCCCGGAGCCGGTTATTTCGGTTGCCGTTGAGCCTAAGACCAAGGATGACCAGGAAAAAATGGGTATCGCTCTGGGCAAACTGGCTCAGGAAGACCCGTCTTTCCGCGTTAAAACCGATGAAGAGACTGGTCAAACGATCATCTCCGGCATGGGCGAGCTGCACCTGGACATCCTGGTTGACCGGATGCGCCGTGAGTTCAACGTCGAAGCCAACATTGGTAAGCCTCAGGTTTCCTATCGTGAGCGCATCACGAAGAGCTGCGAAATCGAAGGCAAGTTCGTTCGTCAGTCCGGCGGTCGTGGCCAGTTCGGTCATTGCTGGATCCGTTTTGCTCCTGCTGACGAAGGTCAGGAAGGTCTGCAATTCCTGAACGAAGTAGTGGGTGGTGTGGTTCCTAAGGAATACATCCCGGCTATCCAGAAGGGTATCGAAGAGCAGATGAAGAACGGCGTTGTTGCCGGCTATCCGCTGATCGGCCTGAAGGCTACCGTGTTTGATGGTTCCTACCACGACGTCGACTCCAACGAGATGGCGTTTAAGGTGGCTGCTTCCATGGCGACCAAGCAACTGGCCCAGAAGGGCGGTGGTGAATTGCTTGAGCCGATCATGGCGGTAGAGGTTGTTACGCCTGAAGACTATATGGGTGACGTGATGGGCGACCTTAACCGTCGTCGCGGCATGATCTTGGGTATGGAAGACACGGTCTCCGGCAAAGTAATTCGTGCTGAAGTTCCGTTGGGTGAGATGTTCGGTTATGCGACCGACGTCCGTTCCATGTCTCAGGGTCGCGCAAGCTACTCTATGGAATTCAAAAAATACAATACAGCTCCGTCGCATATCGTCGAAACTGTAACCAAAAAACAAGGCTGATTCAGCCCCTTTAGGCTAGGAGTTAATTGTCGTGGCTAAAGAAAAATTTGATCGTTCCCTACCGCACGTCAACGTTGGCACCATCGGTCACGTTGACCACGGTAAAACCACTCTGACTGCTGCTCTGACTCGCGTCTGCTCCGAAGTTTTCGGTTCGGCTCGTGTTGACTTCGACAAGATCGACAGCGCACCAGAAGAGAAGGCTCGCGGTATCACCATCAACACCGCACACGTTGAGTACAACTCGAAGATCCGTCACTACGCTCACGTTGACTGCCCAGGTCACGCTGACTACGTGAAGAACATGATCACCGGTGCTGCTCAAATGGACGGCGCTATCCTGGTTTGCTCGGCCGCTGATGGTCCGATGCCACAAACCCGTGAGCACATCCTGCTGTCCCGTCAGGTAGGCGTTCCGTACATCGTGGTTTTCCTGAACAAGGCTGACCTGGTAGACGACGCTGAGCTGCTGGAACTGGTTGAGATGGAAGTGCGCGATCTGCTGAGCACTTACGACTTCCCGGGCGACGACACTCCAATCATCATCGGCTCTGCCCGTATGGCGCTGGAAGGTCTGGACGATAACGAGATGGGCACCACTGCCGTCAAGAAGCTGGTTGAGACTCTGGACAGCTACATCCCAGAGCCTGAGCGTGCTATCGACAAGCCGTTCCTGATGCCAATCGAAGACGTATTCTCGATCTCGGGTCGCGGTACTGTTGTGACTGGTCGTATCGAGCGCGGTATCGTTCGCGTTCAGGATCCACTGGAAATCGTTGGTCTGCGTGACACTACCGTCACCACCTGCACTGGTGTTGAAATGTTCCGCAAGCTGCTCGACGAAGGTCGTGCTGGCGAGAACTGCGGCGTGCTGCTGCGTGGCACCAAGCGTGACGACGTTGAGCGTGGCCAGGTTCTGGTTAAGCCAGGTTCGGTTAAGCCGCACACCAAGTTCACTGCAGAAGTTTATGTTCTGAGCAAGGAAGAAGGCGGTCGTCACACTCCGTTCTTCAAAGGCTACCGTCCACAGTTCTACTTCCGTACTACTGACGTGACTGGTAACTGCGAGCTGCCAGAAGGCGTTGAAATGGTAATGCCAGGTGACAACATTCAGATGACTGTTACCCTGATCAAAACCATCGCAATGGAAGATGGTCTGCGTTTCGCTATCCGTGAAGGCGGTCGTACCGTCGGCGCTGGCGTCGTAGCCAAAATCATCGAGTAAGCTCTTCGTTGAGTTAGCTTCGATGCTTTGAAAAGGCCCCCGCTCAGCGGGGGCTTTTTTATTGGGTTGACACCTATCTGGGGCGTCTATAGAATTGCGCCTCCTTTTAACGGGCGTATTGCGCCCGCTGGGAATAGCAGCCGGAGTCTGAAATCCAATGCAAAATCAGCAAATCCGTATCAGGTTGAAGGCTTTTGACCATCGCCTGATCGACCAATCCACCCAGGAAATCGTGGAAACCGCGAAACGTACTGGTGCTCAAGTGCGTGGTCCAATTCCACTGCCTACCCGTAAAGAGCGGTTCACCGTTCTGGTCTCCCCGCACGTCAACAAAGACGCGCGTGACCAGTACGAGATCCGTACTCATAAGCGCGTTCTGGACATCGTCCAGCCAACGGATAAAACCGTTGATGCACTTATGAAGCTTGATCTTGCGGCCGGTGTGGAAGTGCAGATCAGCCTCGGCTAAGACTCGGTCTTAGTCGTGTAACGCTCTGAAATGGGCGGCCATAGCGGGTGAAAGCCCCGTACACTCATGAGGTTTACAACATGACTATTGGTGTAGTCGGTCGTAAATGCGGTATGACCCGTATTTTCACCGAAGAAGGTGTCTCCATTCCGGTCACGGTCATTGAGATCGAGCCGAATCGCGTCACCCAGTTCAAAACTGAAGAGACCGATGGCTATCGTGCAGTGCAAGTCACTGTCGGCGAGCGTCGTGCTTCGCGTGTAACAGCTGCTCAGGCTGGCCACTTCGCTAAAGCGAACGTTGCCGCTGGTCGTACCGTAATGGAATTCCGCCTTGAAGAAGGCGAGTACCAGGCCGGCGATCTGATCAACGCTGAAATCTTCGCCGCTGGTCAACTGGTTGATGTAACCGGTCAGTCCAAGGGTAAAGGCTTCCAGGGTACGATCAAGCGTTGGAATTTCCGCGGGCAAGATAACACCCACGGTAACTCCGTATCCCACCGCGTCCCAGGCTCTATCGGCCAGTGCCAGACTCCTGGTCGTGTATTCAAGGGCAAAAAAATGTCCGGTCATATGGGCGCTGAGCGCGTGACCGTGCAGTCCCTGGAAGTAGTGCGCGTGGACGCTGAACGCAATCTGTTGTTGGTCAAGGGCGCTGTTCCTGGCGCTACTGGCGGCAACCTGGTTGTACGTCCAGCAGCCAAGGCTCGCGGTTAAGGGGAAGCTGACATGCAATTAAATGTAAATGACGCTCAAGCGATCGAAGTTTCCGAACTGACATTTGGCGGCGAGTTCAACGAGACGCTGGTTCACCAAGCAGTCGTGGCCTACATGGCTGGCGGCCGTCAAGGTAGCAAGCAGCAAAAGACCCGTTCCGACGTTTCTGGTGGCGGTAAGCGCCCATGGCGTCAGAAAGGTACTGGCCGTGCTCGTGCTGGTACTATCCGTAGCCCAATCTGGCGCGGCGGCGGTACCACTTTCGCAGCTCGTCCACAGGATCACTCCCAAAAGCTGAACAAGAAGATGTATCGCGCAGCAATGCGTTCCATCCTTGCTGAGCTGGTGCGTACTGATCGTCTGGTCGTGGTTCAGGACTTCGCTGTTGAAGCACCGAAAACCAAAGATCTGCTGAACAAGCTGAATGGCATGGGTCTGACTGATGTCCTGATCGTGTCCGATGCTGTTGATCAGAACCTGTACCTGGCTGCTCGTAACCTGCCACACGTTGATGTACGTGACGTGCAAGGTTCCGATCCAGTTAGTCTGATCGCATACGACAAGGTGTTGATCACCGTGTCGGCCGTGAAGAAATTCGAGGAGCTGCTGGGATGAACCAGGAACGCGTATTTAAAGTTCTGCTTGGCCCGCACGTTTCCGAGAAGGCTACGGTTCTGGCAGACAAGAAAGGCCAGTTCGTTTTCAAGGTTGCTACAGACGCAACCAAGCTGGAAATCAAGAAGGCCGTCGAAAGCCTGTTCAGCGTGAAAGTAGAGCGTGTTACTACCCTGAATGTTCTGGGTAAGAGCAAGCGCACTGCTCGCGGTCTGGGCAAGCGTAATGACTGGAAGAAGGCAGTTATCTCCCTTCAGCCAGGCCAAGATCTCGATTTCAGCAGCAGTGCTGAGTAAGGAAGGGGTGCATCATGGCAATCGTTAAATGCAAACCGACTTCCCCTGGCCGCCGTTTTGTGGTCAAGGTGGTCAACCAGGAGCTGCATAAAGGCGCTCCTCACGCACCGCTGCTCGAGAAAAAATCGAAGTCTGGTGGTCGTAACAACAATGGCCGTATTACCACTCGTCACATCGGTGGTGGTCATAAGCAGCATTATCGTCTGGTCGACTTCCGTCGTAACGACAAAGATGGCATCGCTGCCACTGTCGAGCGTATCGAATACGATCCAAACCGTACTGCTCACATCGCTCTGCTGCTGTACGCAGATGGCGAGCGTCGCTACATCATCGCCCCTAAAGGCGTGAGCGCTGGCGACCAGCTGATCGCAGGTGCTCTGGCACCGATCAAGCCGGGCAACGCTCTGCAACTGCGTAACATTCCAGTTGGTAGCACCGTACACGGCATCGAATTGAAGCCAGGTAAAGGCGCGCAAATCGCTCGTTCCGCTGGTGCTTCGGCTCAGCTGATCGCTCGTGAAGGTGTCTACGTGACCCTGCGTCTGCGTTCTGGTGAGATGCGTAAAGTGCTGGCTGAATGCCGTGCGACCCTGGGCGAAGTCTCGAACTCCGAGCACAGCCTGCGTTCGCTGGGTAAAGCTGGTGCCAAACGCTGGCGTGGCGTTCGCCCAACCGTTCGTGGTGTTGCCATGAACCCGGTTGACCACCCACATGGTGGTGGTGAAGGTCGTACCTCTGGTGGTCGTCATCCGGTATCGCCATGGGGCTTCCCGACTAAGGGCGCGAAGACTCGTGGTAATAAGCGTACCGACAAAATGATCGTCCGTCGTCGCAAGTAAATAGAGGGATACGACAGTGCCACGTTCTCTGAAAAAAGGTCCTTTTATCGATCTTCACCTACTGAAGAAGATCGAAGTGGCGGCGGAAAAGAACGATCGCAAACCAGTTAAGACCTGGTCGCGCCGTTCCATGATCCTGCCACAAATGGTCGGTCTGACCATCGCAGTACACAACGGTCGTCAACACGTCCCAGTTCTCGTTAACGAAGACATGGTCGGCCACAAACTGGGCGAGTTCGCCGGTACCCGCACATATCGTGGGCACGTGGCTGACAAGAAAGCCAAGCGTTAAGGGGTTAGGAAATGGAAGTAGCCGCTAAGTTGTCGGGCGCTCGAATCTCCGCCCAGAAAGCCCGCTTGGTCGCCGACCAGATCCGCGGGAAGAAGGTGGGCGAAGCGCTCAACCTGTTGGCTTTCAGCAGTAAGAAAGCCGCCGAGATCATGAAGAAAGTGCTGGAGTCGGCCGTAGCCAACGCCGAGCATAACGAAGGCGCAGACGTTGATGACCTTAAAGTCAGCACCGTTTTCGTCAACGAAGGGCGTTCGCTGAAGCGCATCATGCCACGTGCCAAAGGCCGTGCTGATCGCATCGTCAAGCGGTCTTGCCATATCACTGTCAAGGTTGCTGACAAGTAACGGAGTCGAAGAGATGGGTCAGAAAGTACATCCCATTGGCATTCGCCTGGGAATCGTCAAGGAGCACACCTCCGTCTGGTACGCAGACGGTCGGACTTATGCGGACTATTTGTTCGCTGATCTGAAGGTGCGTGAGTATCTCCAAGACAAACTAAAAAGCGCGTCCGTAAGCCGTATCGATATCCATCGTCCGGCCCAAACTGCACGTATCACCATCCACACCGCTCGTCCAGGTATCGTTATCGGGAAGAAAGGTGAAGATGTTGAGAAACTGCGTCAGGACCTGACCAAGCAAATGGGTGTGCCTGTGCACATCAATATCGAAGAGATCCGCAAGCCGGAACTCGACGGTATGCTGGTTGCGCAGAGCGTAGCTCAGCAGCTGGAGCGTCGCGTAATGTTCCGTCGCGCTATGAAGCGCGCTGTTCAGAACGCCATGCGCATTGGTGCCAAAGGCATCAAAATCCAAGTGAGCGGTCGTCTCGGCGGTGCTGAAATCGCACGTACTGAATGGTATCGCGAAGGTCGTGTGCCACTGCACACCCTGCGTGCCGACATCGACTATGCCAACTACGAAGCTCACACCACCTACGGTGTGATCGGTGTAAAGGTTTGGATCTTCAAAGGCGAAGTAATTGGTGGTCGCCAAGAAGAGCTGAAACCACAAGCACCAGCGCCTCGTAAAAAAGCTGCTAAGTAAGGGGTACGCCAAATGTTGCAACCAAAGCGTACGAAGTTCCGCAAGCAGATGACTGGCCACAACCGTGGTCTGGCATTGCGCGGTAGCAAAGTCAGCTTCGGCGAGTTCGCGCTGAAGTCTGTTGCTCGTGGTCGTCTCACCGCTCGTCAGATCGAGTCAGCGCGTCGTGCTCTGACCCGTCACGTAAAACGTGGCGGCAAGATCTGGATCCGTGTATTCCCGGACAAGCCTGTCACCAAGAAGCCACTCGAAGTTCGGATGGGTAAAGGTAAGGGTAACGTGGAGTACTGGGTTGCCCAGATTCAGCCAGGCAAAGTCCTGTATGAAATCGAGGGCGTTTCTGAAGAGCTGGCGCGTGAGGCTTTCGCCCTGGCTGCTGCAAAGCTGCCGCTCGCCACCTCCTTTGTTAAACGGACGGTGATGTGATGAAAGCGAATGAACTTCGTGAAAAAGACGCGCCACAGCTAAACGAGCAACTGCTCGGCCTGTTGCGCGACCAGTTCAATCTGCGTATGCAGAAAGCAACTGGCCAGTTGGGGCAGTCTCACCTGCTCCGGCAAGTTAAGCGTGACATCGCTCGCGTGAAGACTGTGCTCAAACAGCAGGCAGGTAAGTAATCATGGCTGAAGCCGAAAAAACCGTCCGTACGCTGACTGGCCGTGTTGTCAGCGACAAAATGGACAAGACCATCACCGTTCTGATCGAGCGTCGCGTAAAGCACCCGATCTACGGTAAATACGTTAAGCGTTCGACTAAGCTGCACGCGCACGACGAAACCAATCAGTGCCACATCGGCGACAAAGTCACTATTCGTGAAACTCGTCCTTTGGCCAAGACCAAGTCTTGGGCACTGGTTGATGTTCTCGAACGCGCTGTGGAAGTCTAAGGACTAGGGGTCGGAGAAATTATATGATTCAGACTCAATCCATGCTCGATGTGGCCGATAACAGCGGCGCTCGCCGTGTTATGTGCATCAAGGTGCTGGGTGGCTCCCATCGTCGTTACGCTGGTATCGGTGACATCATCAAAGTTACCGTCAAGGAAGCAATTCCTCGCGGTAAAGTGAAAAAAGGCCAAGTGATGACTGCTGTTGTAGTCCGCACTCGTCACGGCGTACGTCGTGCTGATGGCTCCATTATCCGCTTTGATGGCAACGCTGCTGTTCTTCTGAACAACAAGCAAGAGCCGATCGGCACCCGTATCTTTGGGCCAGTGACCCGTGAACTTCGTACTGAGAAGTTCATGAAGATCGTCTCGCTCGCCCCAGAAGTGCTGTAAGGAGATCCGACATGCAAAAGATTCGTCGTGACGACGAGATCATCGTGATCGCCGGCAAAGACAAAGGTAAGCGCGGTAAGGTGCTTAAGGTTCTCGCTGACGACCGTCTGGTCGTTGGTGGTCTGAACCTGGTTAAGCGTCATACCAAGCCTAACCCGATGTCGGGCGTACAAGGCGGTATCGTCGAAAAAGAAGCGCCACTGCACGCTTCCAACGTCGCCATTTTCAACGGCGAAACCAACAAGGCTGACCGCGTTGGTTTCAAAGTAGAAGACGGCAAGAAAATTCGTGTCTTCAAGTCGACCCAAAAAGCGGTTGATGCTTGAACACTGCTAGGTAGAAGACCATGGCACGACTAAAAGAGATTTACCGGAAGGAAATCGCACCGAAACTTAAGGAAGAACTTAAGCTTTCGAACGTGATGGAAGTTCCGCGCGTTACCAAAATCACCCTGAACATGGGTCTGGGCGAAGCGATCGGCGACAAAAAAGTCATCGAGCACGCTGTTGCTGACCTGGAAAAGATCACCGGCCAGAAAGTCGTTGTGACCTACGCTCGGAAATCCATCGCTGGCTTTAAAGTCCGTGAAGGTTGGCCGATCGGCGTCAAAGTGACCCTGCGCCGTGAGCGTATGTACGAGTTCCTGGATCGTCTGCTGTCGATCTCCCTGCCTCGGGTTCGCGACTTCCGCGGCCTGAATGCCAAGTCCTTCGATGGTCGTGGTAACTACAGCATGGGCGTAAAAGAGCAGATCATTTTCCCGGAAATCGATTACGACAAGATCGATGCTCTCCGCGGTCTGGACATTACCCTGACCACCACTGCCAAGAACGATGATGAAGGTCGCGCACTGCTGCGTGCTTTCAAATTCCCGTTCCGCAACTGATTGGAGTAGGAAAATGGCCAAGATGAGCATGAAAAACCGCGAGCTGAAGCGTCAGCTCACGGTTGCCAAGTACGCCAAGAAGCGTGCAGCACTGAAAGCTATCATCGTTGATCTGAACGCAAGTCCAGAAGCGCGTTGGGAAGCTACAGTAGCTCTGCAGAAGCAGCCACGTGATGCAAGCGCTTCGCGCATGCGTAACCGCTGCCGCCTGACCGGTCGTCCACACGGCGTTTACCGCAAGTTCGGCCTTGGCCGTAACAAACTGCGTGAAGCGGCAATGCGTGGTGACGTACCTGGTCTGGTTAAAGCCAGCTGGTAAGCACTATCAAAGTCTCGGCGCTCGGGATCGCAAGATCCTGACCGCCGGCGACCTTGAACTTGAATCAAGCCCCTATTGGGGCTTGATTCATTTGTGGGGTGTGTCTAGAATACCCGGCTCGCCTGAGCCCGTGCTTTTTTCGTGCGGAGTTTCTCGGCGAAGGTAGTAGCCGCAAGGCTTATTTTTTTGTATTAGGAGCGTCTAGCCCATGAGTATGCAGGACCCGTTAGCGGACATGCTAACTCGAATCCGTAATGCCCAGATGGCTGAAAAGTCCGTCGTAAGCATGCCGTCTTCCACGTTGAAGGTGGCTGTAGCTAAAGTCCTGAAGGACGAAGGTTACATCGCGGGTTATCAGATCAGCAGCGAAATCAAGCCACTGCTGTCCATCGAGCTGAAGTACTTCGAAGGCCGTCCGGTCATCGAGGAAGTGAAGCGCGTTAGCCGTCCAGGCCTGCGTCAGTACAAGTCCGTCGATGATCTGCCAAAAGTTCGTGGCGGTCTCGGTGTGTCTATCGTCTCCACCAACAAAGGTGTGATGACGGATCGTGCTGCGCGCGCTGCCGGTGTCGGCGGCGAAGTTCTTTGCACTGTGTTCTAAGGGGGGATAAGCATGTCTCGCGTCGCTAAGAACCCCGTTAAGCTGCCAGCCGGTGTCGAAGTAAAATTCGCAGGCCAACAGCTTTCGGTGAAGGGTGCCAAGGGTACTCTTGAACTGAACATCCATTCGTCCGTTGAGATCGTTGAAGAAGCTGGTGAGCTGCGTTTCGCTGCTCGCAATGGCGATCAACAAACTCGCGCAATGGCCGGTACCACTCGTGCGTTGGTAAACAACATGGTCCAAGGCGTAAGCCAAGGCTTCGAGCGCAAGCTCCAGCTGGTCGGTGTTGGTTACAAAGCGCAAGCAAAAGGCACAGTGCTGAACCTGGCTCTTGGCTTCTCGCACCCAGTGGATTACGAACTGCCGGAAGGCATCACCGCTGAGACTCCTAGCCAAACCGACATCCTGATCCGGGGTATCGATAAGCAGCTGGTAGGTCAAGTGGCCGCCGAGATCCGCGACTTCCGTCCACCAGAGCCGTACAAAGGCAAAGGTGTGCGCTACGCGGACGAAGTCGTCCGTCGTAAAGAAGCCAAGAAGAAGTAGGGCATAGCAAATGACCGACAAAAAAGTTACTCGACTGCGTCGCGCTCGCAAAGCACGCCTGAAAATGCACGAACTCGAAGTCGTGCGTCTCTGCGTGTTCCGTTCGTCGCAGCACATCTACGCCCAGGTCATTTCGGCCGACGGCAACAAAGTCCTGGCAAGTGCCTCGACTTTGGATAAAGAACTGCGTGATGGCGCCACTGGCAACATCGACGCGGCCACTAAGGTTGGCCAGCTGGTCGCTACGCGTGCTAAAGCCGCTGGCGTCTCGCAGGTGGCTTTCGACCGCTCTGGCTTCAAGTACCACGGCCGCGTCAAGGCGCTGGCTGATGCTGCTCGTGAAGCTGGGCTGGAGTTCTAAGTTATGTCAAATAACGACCAAAAGCGCGACGAAGGCTACATCGAGAAGCTGGTTCAAGTTAACCGCGTAGCCAAAACCGTTAAAGGCGGCCGTATCTTCACTTTCACCGCGTTGACCGTGGTTGGTGATGGTAAAGGGCGCGTTGGCTTCGGCCGTGGCAAGTCGCGTGAAGTGCCTGCTGCGATCCAGAAGGCAATGGAAGCTGCTCGCCGCAACATGATCCAAGTTGATCTGAACGGCACCACTCTGCAGTACGCAATGAAGTCCGCCCATGGCGCTTCGAAGGTGTACATGCAGCCTGCTTCTGAAGGTACCGGTATCATCGCTGGCGGCGCTATGCGTGCTGTCCTCGAAGTTGCTGGCGTTCAGAACGTTCTGGCCAAGTGCTACGGCTCGACTAACCCGGTAAACGTGGTTCACGCCACTTTCAAAGGTTTGAAAGCTATGCAGTCTCCTGAATCCATTGCCGCCAAGCGTGGCAAAAGCGTCAAGGAGATCTTCTGATCATGGCTACCGTTAAAGTAACGCTGATCAAAAGCATGACCGGCCGCATCCCTAACCACAAACTGTGCGTTAAGGGTCTGGGTCTGCGTCGCATCGGTCACACTGTAGAAGTCCAGGATACTCCCGAGAATCGCGGGATGATCAACAAGGCTTACTACATGCTGCGTGTCGAGGGTTAATCGATGAAACTCAATGATCTGAGTCCAGCGCCGGGTTCCCGTCGCGAAAAGCATCGTCCGGGCCGTGGTATCGGTAGTGGTTTGGGTAAGACTGGTGGCCGTGGTCACAAAGGTCAAACCTCCCGCTCCGGTGGCACCATTGCTCCAGGCTTTGAAGGCGGTCAACAGCCGCTGCATCGTCGCCTGCCGAAGTTCGGTTTCGTTTCCCTGAAAGCTATGGACCGCGCAGAAGTGCGTCTGTCCGAGCTGGCTAAAGTGGAAGGCGACATCGTCACCGTGCAGTCCCTGAAAGATGCCAACGTGATCAACGTCAACGTTCAGCGTGTGAAAATCATGCTGTCCGGCGAAGTTACTCGCGCTGTCACCATCGGAAAGGGAATCGGCGCCACCAAAGGTGCGCGTGCGGCTATCGAAGCAGCTGGCGGCAAGTTCGAGGAATAAATGGCTAAGCAAGGTGCTCTCTCTGCGCTCGGCAAAGGCGGTATGTCTGAACTCTGGGCTCGTCTGCGTTTTCTGTTCCTGGCGATTATCGTCTACCGAATAGGCGCACACATCCCGGTTCCAGGTATCAACCCGGACCGACTCGCAGACCTGTTTCGACAGAATGAGGGGACCATTCTTAGCTTGTTCAACATGTTTTCCGGCGGCGCGCTGGA
Source organism: Pseudomonas sp. GW822-FHT04C11 (assembly GCF_058800905.1). NCBI lineage: Bacteria > Pseudomonadati > Pseudomonadota > Gammaproteobacteria > Pseudomonadales > Pseudomonadaceae > Pseudomonas > Pseudomonas sp. GW822-FHT04C11. Next base: position 30,170 of record NZ_JBXAMS010000010.1, read on the forward strand.
GCGGATGAGCATCTTTGCGCTGGGGATCATGCCGTACATTTCGGCATCGATCATCATGCAACTGATGACAGCCGTCAGCCCGCAGCTGGAGCAGTTGAAGAAGGAAGGTGAAGCTGGCCGTCGCAAGATCAGCCAGTACACCCGCTACGGCACTGTCGTCCTCGCTCTCGTTCAGGCTATTGGCATGTCCATTGGCCTGGCGGGGCAGGGCGTTGCGTTCACTGGTGACTTTGGCTTCCATTTCGTCGCGGTATCCACGTTTGTGGCTGGTGCGATGTTCATGATGTGGCTGGGTGAGCAGATTACTGAGCGTGGTGTTGGCAACGGTATCTCGATGTTGATTTTTTCGGGTATCGTCGCCGGTCTTCCGAGAGCAATCGGGCAGTCTTTCGAGTCTGCGCGTCAGGGTGATATCAACATCTTCGCCTTGGTTGCCATCGGTTTGCTGGCAGTAGCGATTATCGGTTTCGTGGTGTTCATTGAGCGTGGTCAGCGTCGTATTGCTGTTCACTACGCCAAGCGTCAGCAGGGCCGCAAGGTGTTTGCTGCGCAGACTAGCCACTTGCCGCTGAAAGTGAACATGGCCGGTGTTATTCCGGCTATTTTCGCGAGCAGCATTTTGCTGTTCCCGGCTTCGTTGGGTGCCTGGTTTGGTCAGTCTGAAGGTATGGGCTGGTTGCAGGACATCTCGCAGTCGATCGCTCCTGGTCAGCCGTTGAATATTCTGCTGTTTAGTGCAGGGATTATTTTCTTCTGCTTCTTCTATACGGCGTTGATGTTCAATCCGAAAGACGTAGCGGAAAACCTGAAGAAGTCCGGTGCCTTTATTCCGGGTATCCGTCCAGGTGAGCAGTCTGCGCGCTATATTGATGGCGTTCTGACTCGCTTGACCATGTTCGGTGCTCTTTATATGACGGCCGTGTGCTTGTTGCCCCAGTTCTTGGTGGTTGCAGCAAACGTTCCGTTCTACCTTGGCGGGACCTCGTTGCTGATCGTGGTCGTGGTTGTGATGGACTTCATGTCCCAAGTACAATCGCACCTCGTTTCGCACCAGTACGAATCCCTGATGAAGAAAGCCAACCTGAAGGGTTACGGCAGCGGCATGCTGCGCTGACCCATAAGGTTCGAGGAGTTGGTGATGAAAGTTCGTGCATCGGTGAAAAAGCTGTGCCGTAACTGCAAGATTATTCGCCGCGAAGGTGTTGTTCGAGTAATTTGCAGCGCGGAACCGCGTCACAAACAGCGCCAAGGCTGAGTGTGATTGTGCTTCAAGCCCAGCAGCTAGTGCGCTGCTGGGTTGATTATTTGTTATTACAGCGATATTATCTCGCGCCCTATTTCTTGGCTTCCGGGGCGTAGGTAGCTGTCAATTGGAGTCCCACTGAATGGCCCGTATTGCAGGCGTCAACATTCCAGATAACAAGCATACTGTTATCTCGCTGACCTACATCTATGGTGTTGGTCGCACAACTGCACAGAAGATCTGTGCAGTGACTGGGGTAAACCCAGCCGCAAAGATCAAGGATCTGAGCGACGAGCAGATTGAACAGCTGCGTGGCGAAGTGGCGAAGTTCACCACTGAAGGTGACCTGCGTCGCGAAATCAACATGAAAATCAAGCGCTTGATGGACCTCGGTTGCTATCGCGGTCTGCGTCATCGTCGTGGTCTGCCAGTACGCGGTCAGCGTACCAAGACCAACGCGCGTACCCGTAAAGGTCCGCGTAAGCCGATCCGCAAGTAATCGCCCCAGCGAATCGACAGGAATTTAATCATGGCAAAACCTGCTGCTCGTCCTCGTAAAAAAGTCAAAAAGACAGTGGTTGATGGCATCGCCCACATCCACGCGTCTTTTAACAACACAATCGTGACCATCACCGACCGTCAAGGTAACGCTCTTTCCTGGGCTACCTCCGGTGGTTCGGGTTTCCGCGGTTCCCGCAAGTCCACCCCGTTTGCTGCTCAAGTAGCTGCTGAACGTGCTGGTCAAGCTGCGCTGGAATATGGCCTGAAAAACCTCGACGTTAACGTCAAAGGTCCAGGTCCAGGTCGTGAGTCCGCTGTCCGTGCTTTGAACGGCTGTGGCTATAAGATCGCCAGCATCACCGACGTGACGCCAATCCCGCACAACGGGTGCCGTCCGCCGAAGAAGCGCCGCGTGTAATCCAGGAGATTGTAAAGAATGGCTCGTTACATTGGTCCAAAATGCAAACTCGCTCGTCGCGAAGGCACCGATCTCTTCCTGAAGAGCGGCGTGCGCGCGATCGAATCGAAGTGCAACATTGAAGCAGCACCTGGTATCCACGGCCAACGCCGCGGTCGCCAGTCCGATTACGGCACCCAACTGCGTGAAAAGCAGAAGGTCCGTCGTATCTACGGCGTTCTCGAGCGTCAATTCAGCGGCTACTACAAAGAAGCTGCTGGCAAGAAAGGCGCAACTGGCGAAAACCTGTTGCAGCTGCTCGAATGCCGTCTGGACAACGTTGTATACCGTATGGGCTTTGGTTCGACTCGTGCCGAATCCCGTCAGCTGGTATCGCACAAATCCGTCAGCGTTAACGGTCAGACCGTAAACGTTCCGTCCTACCAGGTTCGTGCTGGTGACGTAGTCGCGATTCGCGAGAAAGCAAAGAACCAACTTCGCATTGTCCAAGCTCTCGATCTGTGTGCCCAACGTGGCCGCGTAGAATGGGTAGAAGTAGACACTGAGAAGAAGTCGGGCGTTTTCAAGAACGTTCCTGCTCGCAGTGATCTGTCCGCCGACATCAACGAAAGCCTGATTGTCGAGCTCTACTCCAAGTAAGGGCTAGAAAATAGGTGCATCCATGCAGATTTCGGTAAATGAGTTCCTGACACCCCGCCATATTGATGTGCAGGTTGTCAGTCCAACCCGCGCCAAGATCACTCTCGAGCCTCTCGAGCGTGGTTTTGGCCACACCCTGGGCAACGCGCTGCGCCGCATCCTGTTGTCCTCAATGCCCGGCTGTGCAGTAGTCGAGGCCGAGATTGACGGTGTGCTCCACGAGTACAGCGCCATCGAAGGTGTACAGGAAGACGTAATTGAAATCCTGTTGAACCTTAAAGGTCTGGCTATCAAGCTGCACGGCCGTGACGAAGTTACGCTGACCTTGTCGAAGAAGGGTTCGGGGGTGGTTACCGCTGCCGATATTCAGCTGGATCATGATGTCGAGATCGTTAATCCCGATCACGTAATCGCTAACCTGGCGTCTAACGGCGCCCTGAACATGAAGCTAGTAGTAGCTCGTGGTCGTGGTTATGAACCGGCCGACTCGCGTCAGAGCGATGAAGACGAAAGCCGCAGCATCGGTCGCTTGCAGCTTGACTCTTCGTTCAGCCCGGTTCGCCGTATCGCATACGTGGTGGAAAACGCCCGTGTCGAGCAGCGTACTAACCTGGACAAGCTGGTTATTGATCTGGAAACCAACGGTACTCTGGATCCTGAAGAGGCTATCCGCCGCGCTGCAACCATTCTGCAACAGCAGTTGGCTGCGTTCGTCGACCTCAAAGGTGACAGCGAACCAGTGGTAATCGAGCAAGAAGACGAGATCGATCCGATCCTGCTTCGCCCGGTTGACGATCTGGAACTGACTGTACGTTCGGCTAACTGCCTTAAGGCGGAAAACATTTACTACATCGGCGACCTGATTCAGCGTACCGAAGTAGAACTGTTGAAGACTCCGAACCTTGGCAAGAAATCCTTGACTGAAATCAAGGACGTTCTGGCCTCCCGCGGTCTGTCCCTCGGCATGCGCCTCGACAACTGGCCGCCTGCAAGTCTTAAGAAGGACGACAAGGCGACTGCCTGATCGTCGTAATCACCGAACGTTGTGTTTGGTAAGGAATGAACCATGCGTCATCGTAAAAGTGGTCGTCACCTGAGCCGCACCAGCTCGCACCGCAAGGCCATGTTTCAAAACATGGCGGTGTCGCTGTTCGAGCACGAGCTGATCAAAACTACACTGCCAAAAGCTAAAGAACTGCGTCGCGTTGCTGAGCCGCTGATCACTTTGGCCAAGACAGACAGCCTGGCTAACCGCCGTCTGGCTTTCGACCGTACTCGTTCGAAAGCTATCGTTGGTAAGCTCTTCAACGACCTGGGCAAGCGTTACGCTACCCGTGAGGGTGGCTACCTGCGCATCCTCAAGTGCGGTTTCCGCGCTGGCGACAACGCGCCTATGGCGTACGTCGAGTTGGTTGATCGTGCTGTCGGCGGTGAAGCTGTATCCGCTGAGTAAGACGTCAGTCTGAAACGAAAAACCGGGCCTAGTGCCCGGTTTTTTGTGCCTGTAAGAAATGCGCTCTACGTACAAGCTTCATACCTTTTCCTGTCTGCACTATATGCGTGGGTTGATCATTAGTATTTTTCTATCGATGTCTGCAGATTAATGAATTTGTGACTGTCATATGGATGATTAATACTCCCCTCCAGGCCGATTAGCCGGCAGTTCCAAGACTGACACAGGAAGAGATCGCATGAGCCAGAATAAAACGCTTACCACCGCCAGTGGCGCGCCCGTCGCCGACAACCAGAATTCCCGTTCCGCTGGCCCTCGTGGCCCGCTGCTGCTCGACGACTTTCACCTGATCGAGAAGCTTGCCCACTTCAACCGTGAAAACATCCCGGAGCGCCGCGTACACGCCAAAGGCTCGGGTGCTTACGGTACGTTCACCGTTACCCACGATATTACCCAATACACCAGTGCCAAGCTGTTTGAGTCCATTGGCAAACAAACCCCGACCTTTCTGCGTTTCTCCACAGTGGGCGGCGAGCGCGGCTCAGCAGATACCGAGCGCGATCCGCGTGGTTTTGCGCTGAAGTTCTACACCGAGGAAGGCAACTGGGACATCGTTGGCAACAACACGCCAGTGTTCTTCATCCGTGATCCGTTGAAGTTCCCGGACTTTATCCACACCCAAAAACGTTTGCCGCAAAGCAACCTGAAAAGCGCACAGATGATGTGGGACTTCTGGTCGCACTCGCCTGAGGCGTTGCACCAGGTCACCATCCTGTTCTCGGATCGCGGCATCCCTGATGGCTATCGTCACATGCACGGTTTTGGCAGCCACACCTACAGCCTGATCAGCGCTAAAGGCGAGCGTCACTGGGTTAAATGGCACTACAAGACCAAACAGGGCATCAAGAACCTGGCGCCGGCAGAAGCTGCACGCCTGGCAGGTACTGATCCGGATTACGCTCAACGCGACCTGTTCGGTGCAATCGAACGCGGTGACTTCCCGAAATGGCGGGTATGTATCCAGATCATGACCGAGGCCCAGGCCGCGGCGCATTACGAGAACCCGTTCGACGTGACCAAGACCTGGTCGCAAAAGGAATTCCCGCTGATCGAAGTCGGTGAGCTTGAGCTCAATCGAAACCCGCAGAACTACTTCGCTGAAGTCGAGCAAGCGGCGTTTGGCCCGAGCAACATGGTGCCGGGTGTGGGCTTGTCGCCAGACCGTATGCTGCAAGGTCGAGTGTTTGCCTACGCCGATGCCCACCGCTACCGTGTCGGCACCAATCACCAGCAGTTACCGGTGAATGCGCCGCGCAGCCCGGTCAACAGCTATCAGCGCGATGGCTCCATGGCATTTGGCAGTAACGGTGGCAGTACACCGAACTACGAGCCTAACAGCTACGCCGGTGCACCGAAGCAAGCTCCACAATACGCAGAGCCAGCACTGGCCCTGAACGGCGCGGCCGATCGTTACGATCACCGTGAAGATACGGATTACTACAGCCACGCCGGTGCGTTGTTCCGCTTGATGAGCGATGAGCAGAAAACCCTGCTGATCAACAACATTGCCGGTGCTATGTCGGGCGTTTCCAGTGATGTGGTTCAGCGTCAGCTGCAGCACTTCTACAAGGCAGATGCTGCTTACGGAGAAGGCATCGCAAAGACCTTGGGTGTACAGCTTAACTAAGTCTAAACGATAAGCAGAACCGCCCTCATTTGGGCGGTTTTTGCGTTATTTAAGCTAGTTTTCTCGGAGTATCTTCGCTTTTATCGCGCTATTCGAGTGACCTATCAGTCCGCTTGGTTCAAACTACAGCCTTTCAAGCAGGGAGATGTAGGGCGATGCAAGGCCACCCAGACGTAATCGATTACCTCAACACGTTGCTCACCGGCGAACTGGCAGCGCGTGATCAATATTTCATCCATTCGCGGATGTATGAGGACTGGGGCTTTACCGAGCTCTACGAGCGCATCAATCACGAGATGGAAGAAGAGGCCCAGCACGCCGATGCGCTGATGCGCCGAATCCTCATGCTCGAAGGCACGCCACGCATGCGCCCGGACGATCTGGACGTTGGCACCACGGTGCCTGAGATGCTCGCTGCCGACTTGCGCCTGGAATATAAAGTTCGTGCCGCGCTCTGCAAAGGCATCGAACTCTGCGAGTTGCACAAGGATTACGTCAGTCGCGAGATCCTGCGGGTTCAATTGGCTGACACCGAAGAAGATCACACGTACTGGCTGGAGAAGCAGTTGGGTCTGATCAAACTGGTCGGCCTGGAAAACTACCTGCAATCGCAGTTCTGATGCTATGACCGGCTTGTAGGAGCCAAGCTTGCTGGCGATGGCGATTTCAAGGACGCCATCGCCGGCAAGCCGCGCTCCTACAACTCAGGTACAAAAAAAGCCCCGGTCACTGATGAAGTGATCGGGGCTTTTTCATGCGTGGACGTTAAGCCCGATCGCGTTCCAACAATGGCTTGAGGTAGAAACCGGTATGCGACTGCTTCATCTCGGCGACTTCCTCCGGTGTGCCCACGGCAATAATCTGCCCGCCCTTGGAACCACCTTCCGGCCCAAGGTCCACCAGCCAGTCAGCTGTCTTGATCACGTCCAGGTTGTGCTCGATCACCACCACGGTGTTGCCGTGATCGCGCAGGCGATGGAGCACATCAAGCAGCTGCTGGATATCCGCGAAGTGCAGGCCGGTGGTCGGCTCGTCGAGGATGTAGAGGGTTTTGCCGGTATCGCGCTTGGACAACTCGCGGGACAGTTTCACCCGCTGGGCTTCACCGCCCGACAGGGTGGTCGCCGATTGCCCCAGCTTGATGTACGACAGGCCTACATCCATTAACGTCTGTAGCTTGCGCGCCAGCGCTGGAACCGCATCGAAAAACACTCGGGCTTCTTCGATGGTCATTTCCAGCGTTTCGTGGATGCTCTTGCCCTTGTACTTGATCTCCAGGGTTTCGCGGTTGTAGCGCTTGCTCTTGCAGACGTCGCACGGGACATAGATGTCCGGCAGAAAGTGCATTTCCACCTTGATCAGGCCATCGCCCTGACAGGCCTCGCAACGTCCGCCTTTCACGTTGAAGGAGAAACGTCCCGGACCATAGCCGCGTGAGCGGGACTCCGGCACGCCGGCAAACAGTTCACGAATCGGTGTGAATAGCCCGGTGTAGGTCGCCGGGTTGGAGCGCGGCGTACGGCCGATCGGGCTTTGGTCGATGTCGACGACTTTGTCCAGATGCTCAAGGCCCTTGATGCTGTCGTGGGCAGCGGCTTCCAGGGTGGTTGCACCATTCAGTGCAGTCGCGCTGAGCGGGAACAGGGTGTTGTTGATCAGCGTCGACTTGCCGGAGCCGGACACGCCGGTCACGCAGGTCAGCAAACCAATCGGAATCTCCAGGTCGACGTCGCGCAAGTTATTGCCCCGGGCGCCCTTGAGCGACAACGAGAGCTTCTTGTTGCGTGCTGTGCGTTTGGCCGGGACTTCGATTTTCACGCGGCCGGACAGGTATTTACCCGTCAGCGAGTCAGGGTGCGCCATGACTTCGGCCGGGGTGCCTTCGGCGACAATGTGACCACCGTGCACGCCCGCACCCGGGCCGATGTCCACCACATAGTCGGCCAGACGAATCGCATCTTCGTCGTGCTCGACCACGATCACCGTGTTGCCTATATCGCGCAGATGCTTGAGCGTTCCCAGCAGTCGATCGTTGTCGCGCTGGTGCAAGCCAATCGACGGTTCGTCGAGAATGTACAGCACGCCCACCAGGCCGGCGCCGATCTGGCTGGCCAGACGAATACGTTGTGCTTCACCGCCAGACAGCGTGTCGGCACTGCGGTCCAGCGACAGATAGTCGAGACCGACGTTGACCAGGAACTGCAAGCGCTCGCGGATTTCCTTGAGAATCTTGTCGGCAATTTCGCCGCGTCGACCGGTCAGTTTCAGCGTGCCGAAGTAATCGGACGCATCGCCGATCGGCAGGTTGGTCACCGCCGGCAGTGTCTTCTCGCCGACCCACACATGCCGCGCTTCACGGCGCAGGCGAGTACCGCGGCAATCCGGGCAAGGCTGGGTGCTGAGGAACTTGGCCAGTTCTTCGCGCACCGAAGCGGACTCGGTTTCGCGGTAGCGACGGTCCAGGTTCGGCACGATGCCTTCGAACGGGTGCGAGCGTTTGACGATGTCGCCACGGTCGTTCAAATATTTGAAATCGACGTTCTGCGTGCCGCTGCCGTGCAGGATGACCTTCTGCTGATCGGCTGGCAGCTGGTTGAACGGCACTTCCAGGCTGAAGCCGTAATGCGAAGCCAGTGAACCGAGCATCTGGAAGTAGTAGACGTTACGCCTGTCCCAGCCGCGAATCGCCCCTTCAGCCAGGGTCAGCTCGCCATTGACCAGGCGCTTGATGTCGAAGAACTGCTTAACCCCCAAGCCGTCGCAGGTCGGGCAGGCGCCTGCTGGATTGTTGAAGGAGAACAGCTTGGGTTCAAGTTCGCTGATCGCATGGCCGCAGATCGGGCAGGCGAAGCGTGCGGAGAAGATCATTTCTTCGCCCGGCTCGTCGTCCATCGGCGCGACCAGCGCAATCCCGTCGGCCAGTTTCAGCGCCGTCTCGAACGACTCGGCCAGCCGCTGTTGCAGATCGGCGCGGACCTTGAAGCGGTCGACCACGACATCGATCGAGTGCTTCTTCTGTTTATCCAGCTTCGGCAGTTCGTCCAGCTCGAAGAGCTTGCCGTTGACCCGGGCCCGGACAAAGCCCTGGGCGCGCAGTTCTTCGAAGACCGAAAGGTGTTCGCCCTTGCGCTCGCGGATCACCGGTGCCAGCAGCATCAACTTGCTGCCTTCGGGCTCGGCGAGGACCAGGTCGACCATCTGGCTGACGGTCTGCGCTTCCAGTGGAATGTCGTGATCCGGGCAGCGCGGAATACCCACGCGAGCATAAAGCAGGCGCAGGTAGTCGTAGATTTCGGTGATGGTGCCGACTGTCGAGCGCGGGTTGTGCGAGGTCGACTTCTGTTCGATGGAGATGGCTGGCGACAGACCTTCGATGGTGTCGACGTCAGGCTTTTCCATCATCGACAGGAACTGCCGGGCATAGGCCGACAGCGACTCGACATAACGTCGCTGGCCCTCGGCGTACAGCGTGTCGAATGCCAGGGAAGACTTGCCGGACCCGGACAAACCGGTGATGACGATCAGTTTGTCCCGCGGCAGGGTCAGGTCGATGTTCTTCAGGTTGTGGGTTCGAGCCCCACGAATCAGGATCTTGTCCAAGGTGGCCTCGCTTGGCGGGCGTCGAAAACGTAGGAGTATACGGGCAAATACTGGATGGATGCACACTATCAAATGACGCTTGCTGAACGGCGCCTGACAACGGCGCGAGGCAGGCTCGCGACAAAGCGTCGCCCTATACCCCGTCAACCGATGGGACTGGTAGAATCGCCGCCGGTTCACATGAGGTTATTCCATGCACGATCCCCACAGCGAACGCATGAGTGGTGGCGAGACCCGCGCAGCAAGCGGTCTGGCCCTGGTGTTCGCCTTCCGTATGCTTGGCATGTTTATGGTGTTGCCGGTGTTGGCGACCTATGGAATGGATCTCGCAGGAGCGACCCCGGCCCTCATCGGTCTGGCGATTGGCGCTTACGGCCTGACTCAGGCGATTTTTCAGATTCCGTTCGGGATCATTTCCGACCGTATCGGCCGCCGCCCGGTGATTTACCTGGGGCTGATCGTCTTCGCCCTCGGTAGCGTTTTGGCCGCCAATGCCGATTCGATCTGGGGTGTGATCGCCGGACGAATCCTGCAAGGCGCCGGGGCGATTTCCGCGGCGGTCATGGCCTTGCTGTCGGACCTGACCCGCGAACAGCACCGCACCAAAGCCATGGCCATGATCGGCATGACCATCGGTCTGTCGTTTGCCGTGGCCATGGTGGTCGGGCCGCTGCTGACCCGCGCCTTTGGTCTGTCCGGCTTGTTCCTGGCGACGGGCGGTATGGCGCTGTTTGGCATCGTGATCGTGATGTTCATGGTGCCGCGTGCCACCAGCCCGTTGCATCACCGCGAATCCGGCGTTGCCCGTCAGGCGCTGATCCCGACGCTCAAGCATCCGGACCTGCTGCGTCTGGACCTGGGCATTTTTGTGTTGCACGCGATGTTGATGTCGAGCTTCGTCGCGTTGCCATTGGCGCTGGTCGAAAAAGCCGGATTGCCCAAGGAGCAGCACTGGTGGGTGTACCTGACCGCGCTGCTGATTTCGTTCTTCGCCATGATCCCGTTCATTATCTACGGCGAGAAGAAACGCAAAATGAAACGAGTTTTACTCGGTGCGGTCAGTACGCTGATGCTCACTGAGCTATTCTTCTGGCAGTTCGGCGACAGCTTGCGGGCTCTGGTGATTGGTACGGTGGTGTTTTTCACCGCATTCAATCTGCTCGAAGCTTCGTTGCCGTCGCTGATCAGCAAGGTTTCACCGGCAGGCGGCAAAGGCACGGCGATGGGGGTTTATTCCACCAGTCAGTTCCTCGGTTCGGCACTGGGCGGGATCATGGGCGGCTGGATGTTCCAGCATGGCGGTCTGTCGGCTGTGTTCCTTGGATGCGCAGGACTGGCTGCCCTCTGGTTGGCCTTTGCTGTTACCATGCGTGAACCTCCCTATGTGACGAGCCTGCGCTTGCCGTTATCGCCTGAAGCGATCCGCGAAGCTGGTTTGGTCGAGCGCCTGCTGGCCGTCGTTGGGGTAACAGATGCAGTGGTGGTTGCTGATGAAGCGGCCATTTACATCAAATTGGACACCGAACTATTGGATCGCACGACCCTCGAGAGCCTGGTCAACAACCCGGCCCCGACTGCGTGCGAAGCCTAGGAGAACGTTATGGCCCGTGGGGTTAACAAAGTCATATTGGTCGGCACTTGCGGCCAGGATCCCGAAGTTCGCTACTTGCCTAACGGTAACGCCGTGACCAACCTGAGTCTGGCGACCAGCGAACAATGGACCGACAAGCAAACCGGTCAGAAAGTCGAAAAGACCGAATGGCACCGTGTATCGATGTTCGGCAAGGTTGCGGAAATCGCCGGCGAATACCTGCGTAAAGGTTCGCAGGTCTACATCGAAGGCAAGCTGCAAACCCGCGAGTGGGAAAAAGACGGTATCAAGCGTTACACCACTGAAATCGTGGTCGACATGCAGGGCACCATGCAGCTGCTGGGCGGCCGTCCACAGGGCGACCAACAGGGCCAGGGCGGCGGTAACAACTACCAGCAATCCGCTCCGCGTCAGCAAGCTCCGCGTCCGCAGCAGTCGGCTCCGCAACAGCGTTCGGCTCCGGCACCACAGCAGGCCGCACCGCAGCCGGCTCCAGATTTCGACAGCTTTGATGACGATATTCCGTTCTGATCATCAGATCCGCCGGATATAGACAAAAGGCCCGTAGCAAACGCTACGGGCCTTTTTCTTTGGGCGCGTTCCAGGAGATAAGTCGTTCAGTCGAGTATCAGGTGCGGCAAAAACCGGCTTGAGTCTTTGGTGATCAAGCTGTTGTCCTCGCGCACGCCGATGCCGGCCGCCTGATCGCCGATCACCCAGGAGCCAATCAGCGTGTAGCTGTCACCGAACTTCGGCAGCGGGGCGAACTCCTGGAGGATGAACGGCGCGTCGGTGTACGGCCCGTCTTCCTTTACGACCAGGCCATCCGGGGTGTGCAGCTCGATGTTGGCGCCTTCGCGGGAGAAGAACGGTTTGCGTACCCAGCCTTTCGGCACCGGTTTGCCAGGCTCTGGATCCAGGTGGCTGGCAAGCAGGTTCGGGTGCCCTTTATTGAACTCCCACAGCAAAGGGAGGATGCCTTTGTTCGAGATGATCGATTTCCAGGCGGGCTCGAAAAACTGCGTGTCACTCTGGGCGATGGCTTCACCAAACGGCTCGTGGAAAATGAATTCCCAGGCGTGCAGTTTGAATAGGTGAGGAATCCAGCGTTCTTCGAGATCGACGAAGCGTCCTTCGCTGTTGAGGCCGATGTCTTCGATATCGATGTGGCGTGACTCGATCCCGACTTTTTCGGCGATCAGCCGCAAGTAGTCGGTAGTGCCTTTGTCTTCGACCGAGGCTTTCATCGAGGCGAAGTAGAAAGGCTGTTTGATCTGCAGCTGCGCAAAGGCCTGGTGCAGCTTGGTGTCGATGCTGTTGAACTGATCGGCATGGCTGGGCAACAAGCCGCGTTCGATGCATTGCTCCAGCCAGCCCCACTGGAACGCCGAGGCCTCGTACAGGCTGGTGGGCGTGTCGTAGTTGAGTTCCAGCAATTTGGCGGGGCCGCTGCCGTTGTAGGAGAAGTCCAGGCGACCGTAAAGGTGCGGATGGCCTTCACGCCATGAAGTACGAATCATGTCGAAGAAGGGCGCCGGAATGCTCAGGCGCTCCAGCAGCTCTTCGCTCTGCACCACCCGATCGACCAGGTCCATGCACATCTCATGGAGCTCGGTAGTCGGGTCTTCGAGATCGTTCTCGATCTGCTTGAGCGTGAATTGGTAATACGCGCTCTCGTCCCAGTAGGGCTCGTCGTCGATGGTGTGAAACATGAAACCGAGGTTTTCGGCGGTCTGCTTCCAGTCGTGACGTTCCTGGCAGAGGATTTTCTTCATGGCGCTCGCTCCTTAACTGCTCGATCGACCGGAACTGCTCGAGCCACCCCAGCCGCTGCGTGCGCTGGCCTGGCTGCCAAAGCCGCCCCGGGAAGTGGACGATGCCGCCGAGATTGGCTTGGAGCTGTTCGACTTGAACGTGGAGCTGCTGTAGCCGCTACCGTATTTCGCCTGCTCGGACTTGGTGAAACTCGAGCCGGTGGCGATGCGCTGGCTGAGCGTCGACGATGAGTAATCGCCACGTGAGTCGCGGTAGCGGTAAACCGGTTCGGAGTTGTAGCTGCCCCGGTTGCTGTTCAACATGTTGCTGATCAGCATGCCGGCCAGAAGGCCGTTGACCATTCCTCCTGAACCGCCTGAGCTCGCCTCGGAGGCGGGCAGTTGTGCTTTGGCGGCGTCCAGCTGGGTCTGGGTGACTTCGCCATTGGCTGCCAGCTCGAAGCCGCCGAGTTTTGGAATGAACTTGCCGGTGGAGTCCTGTTGGCACCAGTCAGCGACAAAGTCGGCGTCGCAATCGGCCTGGCTGTCATACAGCGGCGCAATGCGACGGTGTTCGGTGAGGGCGGTCATGTAGGCGTTGGAGCAGACACTCACCGGAAGCTTTTGATCCACGCACTGCTGCACGGATTGAAAGTTGAACTTCTGATTCACTGTGTAGGTTTTTTCTGTCGGCCCGCAACCGGATATTGCGACGGCGACCGATGCCGCCAGGGACAGTTGAACGTACTTGCTTCGTTTCATCATTGCCTCCGTGGCGCGATCAGTTCTGCGAAGGGGTCATGCACGCAGCATTGAGCAGGCCAACGCTGATGGCGACGGCTGCGACGTAGATGGCGGCAGCGATTTCGCCATTACGGATGCGTTCGGAGGTGCCTTTAAGCACCAGGCTGGTCATCAGGAACGCCAACAGTTGCACCACTGCGGCAATCAGTGCCCACACGGCGAAGTCCAGCAGGTTGACCGAGTAGGCAATCACATTGCTCGCCGGGATCGCGAAACCGATGATGGCGCCGGACAGGGCGATGGCGGCCGCGGTGTTGCCGGAGCGAATCAGTTCGAACTCTTTGTGCGGCGTGATGCGGGTATAGACGAACTGGAAAATCGCGAACAGCAGGGCGGCACCGATGATGTACGAAACAAATCCCAGGACGGCGGCTTTGTTCAGCGAGACGGAGAGTGCTTCTAGCATGGGCTGTTCCTTTTTAAAGAGTAGTGAGGTCGGTGGTGTACAGCGAGATACCCAGTGAGGTGCTCAAGCTGATGCTGCCTTCGGCGTCTTCTTCGACCGAGAACAGCAGGAATTCGCGGCGGTCGGTCAAACCGGTCTCGCGGGCGTAGAGCATCGAGCGATGTTCCACGACGTAGGACTGATCCGGATTGCTGACCTGCTCAGTGAAGGCCACCAGCTCGGTCTGCCCGGCCTCGGTGCCCCATTCGCGGCTGTATTCGACTCCGTCATGGGTGTAGGTCGGCAGGCCGATCAGGCTGTCCGGCCCTGCGAGCCTGCGCAGTTCGGATTCACTGTTGAGGGTGACGTAGCTCTGGTAGTTGAACAGGATCACCGACTCGACCTGGCCGGCGACGGCGCCAGTGGTATGAACCTGCAGCCAGAAGTCTTCGTCGTCCATGTAGTAGCGCGAAAGCCAGGTCGACTGGCCGAGGTCAACAGTGCCAACGCTCCAGATCTGCTGGGTGCCGGGAATGACCACGCTGGTTTTTTCGTCAAGCAACAGCTTGAGGGTAGTGTCGAACACCAGCGCTTTGCCCTGGCCGAGCCCGAGGGGGCCGGCAACCGGTGCGCTGTCCTTGGGTGTCGGGGCCTCAAGGCCCATCAGCTGTTTAAACCATCCCATGGGTGATTTCCTTTAGGCGGGTGGAAGGGGTATTGATCGAAGGCTGTTGTGGGCCCTTGGCGCGATGGCCGATGAGGAGCGCCAACTCGCCCAGGCAGGTGCTGGCAGCGTGTACGCCCACGGTGATGGCGAGTCCGCCCGATCCAGACGTGTGGATGAGCGACGCTGCGTATATGCGTAAAAAGAGGAATGTCGACATTCGTCCCTGGCTCCCTGGGGTGACGCGTCCTTGACGAATAAACCCGCTGCGGACGTTTTTGGTGCCTGCGTGTTTACCGGGCTGCATTAGACCTGCTGCGCGGCCTGGAGAGAAGTAGCCGGGCTGCAATAAAACCGGCGAATGCGCCGCCAATATGCCCTTCGAATGAGGTGCCCTGGCGCGGAATAAAGCCGAAAATCAGGCTTGCGTAGAGGAGGGCGACAATGCTGGCGATCAGAACGTTGCTCCAGCTGCGGTGGAACCAGGCTCGCGCCAGAAGGTACGCCCAGAGGCCAAAGACCCAGGCGCTGGCGCCCACATGAACGCCGTTGAAACCGAACAGCCAGACCAGCGAGCCGCCGAACAGAATGATGATTGCGCTGACGGCCGCAAAGCGTTTGAAGCCCTCGGCGATCACCAGGGTTCCCAGCACCAGGAACGGCACCAGGTTGGCGATCAAGTGCGCGAAGGATATATGCAGAAACGGTGAGGCCACAATTCCGACGAGGCCGTGGGCGGTTCGGGGGACCAGGCCGAATATCGTCAGGCTGTAGCCTGTCAGTACGTTCAGCAGGTGGATCGCGACCATCAGCATGGCCAGGCCTGCGATGATCTTGAAGCCGGTTACCCTGTCCATCCTTGTCCTCGAATCAACAAAAAGAAGGGCACGTCGGTGCCCTTGCTTCTGAGTGCTTGCGTAAGCCGGTTACTCGGCCGATTGTTTTTTCAGGCGGTCCAGAATCGAGTTCGCGCTGCCCTGGTCCGGAGTGATGCCGGCTTCGCGCAGCTTGCGCTCCAGGTCGTTGCCGGTGGACGCGTCCGCCAGTTCGTCGCTCGCTTCCAGCTCGGCAGCACGTTGTTCCTGCTTGGCTTGCAGACGATTCAAGGTGCCGACGGCGGTTTCCAGTTTGCCGTTGGCGCCGCCGCTGGCGATGGAGGCGCTGACCTGTGCTTTCTGTACGCTTTCACGGGCCTTGGCCATGTCCACTTGTTGGCGCAGGCTCTTGATGCGGGCTTCGGCCTTGGTGATGTCCTTGCGCATTTTGTCGGCGTAGGCACCGAACTCGGTGGTTTGCTTCTGTTCGGCGTCGTGTTCGTTGGTCAGGGTCGAAATGGCTTCGGCCACTTCCAGAGCCAGGTCTTCACGGTTGGCCTGGAGCGCGGCCATGGCCTTGGATTCCAGGTCCTTGATCTTGGCGTTGTACTGCGCCACGCGCTCGGCCGAGAGTTTGTGCTTGGCCATGATGGTGACCAGTTCGCGCTTGGCGTTTGCCAGAGCGCTGTCGGCGTCGCGGATTTCCTGATCGAGGATGCGCAGGGCCTGTTGGTCGGCGATGGCTTCGCCGACTTCGCTGGCACCGCCACGCAGTGCGGTGAACAACTTGCTCCAGATCGATTGGTTTTGCATGCGTCGGTACTCCCGAAAATTAGTTGAAGAAGCTTTCGAAGGCTTCGCTGGCGCGCTGAACGTTGTCGACGAGCGTTTTGATTTCGGTCACGACGTTGGTCAGGCTGGACTCGGAACTGAGCGCACCGAACATGTTGTAGACGGTCTGGCCGTTGGGCATGGATTCAATTCCGATCGACGACAGCGGGAACATTTCCCGGCTGCGCAGCACGGCATCGTTGAAGCGCTGCACGTCCTTGATGGATTCGAGATCGACCAGCACCGTGTCGACGATGATTTGCTCGCCGACGACGGCGATGTAAATCGGCAGCCCGCCAAACTCGTTCATTTCAAGCTTGATGCTCTGCTCGGAGCCTTGAATCAACGTCAGGGTGATTTCGTTGGATACCACCTCATCAAGGGCCTGCAGGGCGCTGAAGAGGCGATCGATGTTCCAGTTGTTACCTGCGCTCATGTAATCCTCCAACATGAATGAACCAGCCAGGATCGGCTGGCGTAGCTGTTTCTCCATTTGCTTGAGCAGGCTCCGGTTTTCGGGAAGCACCCAAGTTTCATGTTTCACATAGCCGGCGGCGCTAAGTCCTCCGCGCATCTGCTTCATATAGAAGCTCGATGGTTTTTTCGCGGAGGGTTTCGAGCGCTCTCCCTGGCTGCTCGCGGGTGGTGTGTCTGAGGCTGCTGGAGAGCGACGTTTCATTGCAGTGGCTCCGCTTTATTTTGTATCACGCGTGAGAACACTACAGATAAATTCAGGCACTCTCAACAACTCACGCGTGAGATTTTTAATCGACTGATTTTCATCACGAAAAAAGGCCCGTAGCGTGTCAGCGCTACGGGCCTTCGGGTTTTGATGGAGACAGATTCAGTGACTGGTCGTCAGGAAGTCATCGGTGGACACCACCGTTGCATAGGCAAATCCAAGGGCCGACATGAAGGCCGCGTGTACCTGGGCCGCCGGAACGATAACCCCGTTGAACTCCAGGTCACGGGTGGCGCAGGCGTCGTGGATCACTGTGACGCCGTAGCCAAGATCGGCCGCGGCACGTGCGGCGCCATCGATGCACATGTGGCTCATGCTGCCGACGATCACCAGGTTGTCGATGCCGTGTTGGTCAAGGATCGCCTCCAGTTCGGTTTCGCGGAACGCGTTGACGAAGTGTTTGAGCACCACCGGTTCATGGCTGCGGTTGCGGACTTTTTGGTGCAGCTGCGCACCCTCCGAGCCCGGTGTGAAAAACGGCGCGGTGTCAGAGGTGAATTCGTGGCGGATATGCACCACCTGATCACCGGCATCACGGAAGGCCTGGATCACCCGCGCGGCATTGTCGGCAGCCGCGTCGGCGCCGACCAGCGGCCATTTGCCTTGAGGGAAGTAGTCATTCTGGATATCGACTACGATGAGCGCTTGCTTGGCCATGGGTGTTTCCTCGGAAGGGTTGGTGTGGAACGAAGTATTGGGTTTCGCCGGCCGTTCGAGGATTGGCCGCACCGACAATAGAAGGGGGAAAACTGACAATGGGCGTAGAGCGCGCAGTCGCCGAGTTGGGCGTGCTGATCTATCCCGGCGCGCAGATGGCGGCGGTGCATGGTTTGACGGATTTGTTCGGTGTCGCGAATCGCATTGCCGCCGAGCATCAGAGCGTGCAACTGCCATTGTTGCGAGTCAGCCACTGGCAGGCGGATGCCGAGCATGCGCCCCAACGCATTTACGACAGTCATCCCGCTGCTGACGGCGCACTGATAGCGCTGTTGATCCCGCCCTCGATTGGCGGCTTTTCCGAAGGTCAGGCATCGCCTGCGCTTATTCAGTGGATTCGCCAGCAACACGCGGCCGGCGCGACCCTTGGCGGGGTGTGCGTGGGGTCTATTCTGTTGGCCGAAAGCGGTCTGCTCGACAGTCGCCGCGCCACCACCCACTGGACCTCGGCGAAAAAATTCGCCGAGCGTTACCCGAAGGTCGCGCTCAACGCCGACAAGCCCATCGTCGACGATGGCGACCTGATCACCACCGCCGGATTAATGGCCTGGTCAGAGCTGGGTTTGCGCCTGGTCAATCGTCTGATGGGGCCGAGCATCGCCACCAGCACTGCGCGTTTTCTGGTGATCGAACACAGCGACAGTGCGAGCGAATGCGGAAGTAACTTTGCACCGATTCTGAGTCATGGCGATGCAGCGATTCTCAAGGTTCAGCACTGGTTGCAAGCCAACGGTGCGGTGGAGGTGTCGCTGAGCGCGATGTCGCAGCAAGCAGGGCTGGAAGAGCGGACATTCCTGCGGCGCTTTCGGGCCGCGACCGGTTTGAAACCGACCGAGTACTGCCAGCACCTGCGAGTCGGCAAGGCCCGGGAAATGCTTGAGTTCACCAACGGCACCATCGATCACATCGCCTGGAACGTCGGCTACTCGGACCCGAGTGCGTTTCGCGCCACGTTCAAGAAAATCACCGGTCTGGCGCCGAGCGATTATCGCGCACGATTCGGGGTGACGGCCCCCGCACGGCAATAAGCAACACAGCCCCGTAGCAGCTGCCGAGCCTGCGAGGCTGCGTAGCAGTCGTGAAATCAGGCTATGCGGTCTTTCAGTTAACCGCGCATTTTACGCCAACTTATCCACAGCTGGTGGTGATGCATGAGCGGGTTGTGGAAAAACCGGATGACCACAAAGTGCGAAAGGAGAGTTTGATAGTGTTGCTGCCCAATAAGGTGTGTAACCAATAACCCAGGACACTTCAGTCGGGTGTTATCGGGGATGTCCGCTGGTCGAATACATCAGTCTACCTGTTACTTCTGACAGTAGACGCTGTTTTGCACATGAGTTCAGATGGTCATGCATGTTGCACATTACATTGCGTCCCTGAAAAAGGAGTTTTTCATGAATGACAAAGTGTCGCTTCCCAATACTTCGGTGAACACCACAATCGATGCCGACAATAGGAAAGCTGCGGCTCCATACATCTCTGCTGTCAATGACCCTTCAGGTAAGCTTATCGAAAATGGGGGTCAAACCACGTATGACAACGTAACGCTGTTGGGCAATGGTATTCCTGGTTGGTATGGATATATCAAAGATGGAGGGGAGGTTCTGATCCCGTACCAGGCGGACGATAAGGGCGATATCGCGATTACTTTCCCCTTGTACGCACTGAAGCCATATAGCTTATTAATTCAACCTTACGGGATGAATGAAGTTTCTGCGTCCTGGACTATCACGAAAGTTAGTCGCTGAGCGTAATATTCAAAGCGCCGGAGTGGCGAACAGAAAATCCACTGAGGATGAATCTTCAGTGGATTTTCTGTTGCTCAGCAATTCCTTGCGGTACGAACGGTATCACGCCCTTGTGAGGGTAACCTCAACCAAACGGGCGATGAACCTCTGATCGAAAGCAATCGCGATCTGTTACTGCTGACAGTAGATGGTCAATGCGATGGAGTTTCGGGTGGGATGTTGTAAATTGGTGTGCTGCACCGGCGCTTACAGGGTTCTGTATTGAGTCAGTTTTTTGTGCAGCTCAGCGGTATTGGGCTGATCCAGTTCCAGCCAGTAATGCTGCGTACCGGCGATTTCGGCGGCGGCCGGCAAACCATCGCGGTACACCAACCGGTTGCTGGCGAGGGCCGGGACTTTGTGCCCCGGCAGCAGGGTGCCGGCGAGGTTTAGCGGGTCGACGCCGCAAACACTGATCAGGCTGCCGTCATGCGGACGGCGGCGCACTTCGCGCAGCAGCGGGATCGCTTCGGGCAGGGCGAATTGTTCGCCCGCCAGACCGCTGACAAAACGTCCGCCGCGAATCTCTCCACGCGCCTCCAGCCGGTGAAAGGTGCGCAGCAATTCGCGCCAGCTCGGCAGCCACTCGGCCTCGCGTTCCAGCAGCCGCCAGAACACCACGCCGTAACGCCTGAGCAAGGTCAGGGCGATGTGTTCGAGGGTTTCGCTCGGGGTGCCACGGTTATCCACAACCGGCGGCGTCGATTGACGGCGCAACAAGGCCCAGCGCCCGGCATCGTACATTCCGCCGACAAACGCCCCGCGTCCCCGTCGGCTGCTGCGCGCCTGGCGTTTGCTGGCCGGTGTAATCAACGCACGCAGGCCGGCGAAGCTGTCGGCGTTGACCAGCCCGGCGCCGACCAGTTCCTGCAAGGCGATCTCCAGTTCACTGCGCAGCAGATGGGCTTCGTGCAGCAGTTCATCGAAAAACAACGCGCCATGTTGGCTCAGCGCTTGATGGACTTTCTGGGTTTTGGGCGACAGTTCGCTGACCTCCGGTGGCTCGGTCAGGCTGCTCCAGAGCGGGACCTGCGCCCGTGGCAACAACACAATCGGCGTGCTGCGCTGCGCTGCGCTAGTGGCTTTGTTGCGCACCGTCAGCCGGGTCCAGACCAGTTTGCCGCTGCGGCACAGTTCATCCAGCCACGTCGATGAATAGTTCTTGAGCCGCGCCGGCAGAAGATCGCTGTCCCAGGCAGACGCGGCCGCCGGGTAGCCTTCGAACTGACTGACGATCGCCGGCAACACCGCGCTGCCCTGGCCTTGGGTGGCTGGCGACAGATGCTGCCAGTCAAACAGAAAGCGCATGAAATCCTGCAACGCCACGGGCTCGATTTCCCGTCGGAGGCGTTTGACCGTGTAACGATGAATGCGCGCCAGCAGATGCCGCTCGCACCATTCTTCCTGCGTGGCCGCAGGACTGAAGCGCCCGCGCAACACGTAGCCTTCGCGCTCCAGTTGTGCCAGCGCTTGGGTGACTTGAGCCGTCGAAAGCCCCAGCGGTTGAGCAATCGCATGAATCGGCAACGGACCAAATGCGCTCAGGCGAGCGCGGATCAGTTCGACCAGTGCTTCATCGACGTCCCAGGGTTCATCGAAACCCGGCAAGGCTTGCAACGGCGGTAACAACGTGGCGTGTGGGTAGATCGCTTGCAGGCAGGTCAGGCGTTCCAGTGCCAGCCATAAAGAGTGCTCCGCATTGATCTGCAAACGACTGGCGCGACCACTGTCGGCCAGGGTCTGCAGCCAGTGCGACCACTGCGGATTGGCCAGCGCTTCGGCGTCGCTGATCGCGGCCAGGCTCATCAGCGCTTCATGCATTTCATCGGCGCTGGTAGGTTGCGGCCAGGCCTCATCGCGCACTGATTGAATGGCCTCGGCATCCAGCGCGCCGAGGTCATCGGTCGATTGCGGGTCGCTCCAGCGGCGGTTGAGCACCGCTTGAGTACGGCGTTCCTCCAGCGGCGCATCGTCGAGAAAGGTGTAGGGCCGGGCGCTGAGAATTTCTGCCGCCAGCGGCGAGGGCGCAGGCAAGTCGCGGCTGATCAAGCGCACTTCGCCGCGCTCCATGCGTCGCAACAGCGCCAGCCAGCCTTCGCAGTCCATGGCTTCGTGCAGGCAATCGTCGAGGGTTTGCTCGACCAGCGGGTGATCGGGAATTTCGCGCTCGCCGACGAGGTTTTCCAGGCAGGCGATCTGGTCGGGAAACACGCTGGCGATCAGGTCTTCGCTTTTCATCCGCTGGATCTGCGGCGGCACTTTGCGTCCGCCGCTGTACCGCGGCAACGCGAGGGCGACGCCGGCGTTCCAGCGCCAGCGCACGCCGAATAGCGGCGCGTCGAGTACCGCTTGAATCAGGATCTGTTCGGCAGTGTTGCTGTGCAGATAACGCCAGACCTCGTCCAGCTCGAAGCTGTGGCTGGTGGACAGCGACAAGACGATGGCGTCTTCGCTGGCGGCAGCCTGCAATTCGAAGTTGAAGGTGCGGCAAAAACGCTTGCGCAAAGCCAGGCCCCAGGCACGGTTGATGCGGCTGCCGAACAGCGAGTGAATGATCAACTGAGTACCGCCGGACTCGTCGAAAAACCGCTCCATCAGCAGCGTGTCCTGAGACGGCAGGGCGCCGAGCGTCAGCCGGGCGCGGGCGAGGTAGTCCACCAGTTGTTCGGCGCTGGCGAGGTTCAGGCCGAGGGTCTCGGTCAGCCAGTCGATGCTCGGTTGCACATCGCCGGGCGTCGCGCTCAGCAGCTCATCAAGATGCGCGTGCAGGCGCGCCACGGCGAGCGACAATTCGGCACTGCGCCCTGGTGCTTCACCGAGCCAGAAGGGGATGGTCGGCGGCTGTCCCTGGGCGTCTTCGACGCGGATCTTGCCGGTTTCGACCCGCAGGATCCGGTACGAAGTGTTGCCCAACTGAAAGACGTCGCCAGCGATGCTTTCCACCGCGAAGTCTTCGTTGACGCTGCCGATGTTCAGCCCTTGTGGCTCCAGCAGCACGCTGTAATCGGCGTTGTCGGGAATCGTCCCGCCACTGGTCACCGCCGTCAGTTTGGCGCCGCGCCGGCCACGCAATGTGCGAGTCACCGCGTCGCGGTGCAGGTAGGCGCTGCGGATTCCCTGGCGGCCGTTATAGCCTTCGGCGAGCATCTGCAGCAGCGCTTGATAGTGCGTTTCGTCGAGTTCGGTATAGGGCGATGCGCGGCGTACCATTTCGAGCAGGGCCCGCTCCTGCCATTCCTGGCAACTGACCTCGGCGACGATCTGCTGCGCCAGTACGTCCAGCGGCGCGTGGGGGATCAGCAAGGTGTCGAGTTCGCCCCTGCGCACACAGTCGAGCAGGGCGGCGCATTCGATCAGGTCGTCGCGGGTGGTGGCGAACAGGCGGCCCTTGGGTGTGCCGCCGACCTGGTGCCCGGAGCGTCCGACCCGTTGCAGAAACCCGGCGATCGAACGCGGCGAGGCGATCTGGCAGACCAGGTCGACGTCGCCGATGTCGATGCCCAGTTCCAGCGACGCGGTGGCGATCAATACTTGCAGGTCGCCACGCTTGAGCCGCTGTTCGGCATCGAGGCGAAACTCCTTGGCCAGGCTGCCGTGGTGGGCGGCGACGGCGTCTTTGCCCAAGCGCTCGCTAAGGTGACGGCTCAGGCGCTCGGCCAAGCGTCGGGTGTTGACGAAAATCAGCGTGGTCCGATGCTCGCGTGCCAGTGTGGCGATACGGTCGTAGACCAGCTCCCAGACATCGTTGGCCATCACCGCCGACAGCGGCACCGGCGGCACTTCGATGCCCAGGTCCCGCCGGCGGGCGTGGCCGATATCGACGATCTCGCAGGGGCGGTCGGTGCCCACCAGAAAACGCGAAACCGCTTCGATGGGTTTTTGCGTGGCAGACAGGCCGATGCGCATCAGTGGCTCACAGCACAAGGCCTGTAAACGCTCCAGACTCAGGGCCAGGTGGCTGCCGCGCTTGCTGCCGGCGATGGCGTGGATTTCGTCGACGATCACTGTGCGGGTGCTGGCGAGCATGCGCCGGCCAGAGTCGGAGCCGAGCAGCACATACAGCGACTCCGGAGTGGTAACCAGAATGTGCGGCGCGCTTTTGCGCATCGCCGAGCGGTCCTTTTGCGGAGTGTCGCCAGTGCGCACGGCGGTGTTGATCTGTAGTTCGGGGAAGCCCAGTTGTCGCAGTTGCTCGGTGATACCGGCCAGCGGGGTTTGCAGGTTGATCTGAATGTCGTTGGACAGCGCCTTGAGGGGCGAGACGTAAACCACCAGGGTTTCGTCGGGTAATTCGCCACCGTGGGCCAGGCCTTGATGGACCAGATCGTCAATGACCGCAAGAAACGCCGTGAGGGTTTTGCCGGAGCCGGTCGGCGCGGCAACCAGCGTCGAACGGCGCTGGCGAATCAACGGCCACGCGCCGGCTTGCGCGGCGGTGACCGCCGGGAAGGTGCTGTTGAACCAGGCGCGGACGGCAGGGTGAAAGCCTGCCAGGGCGCTCTCGGCTGATACGGGGAGGTTCATGGGGTAATTTATGCGGCTGGGTGGCTGAAGATGCAAGTTTCTGTGGCTGATCGGTGACCCCCGTGGCGAGGGAGCTTGCTCCCGCTGGGCTGCGAAGCGGCCCCAAAACCTGCAATCGCGATTTGTCAGGCACACCGCATCGGCCCATTGCGACTGCTTCGCAGTCGAACGGGGGCAAGCCCCCTCGCCACAACAAGCCCGTTTACCCAAATGAGCGGGCGTCAAACCTGAGGATCTACACTTTACGAGTGACGGTTGCGCTTTAAACCCGCAAAATGCAACGATTCTGGCAATTCTCAACGGCAACGCCTGCGGGCTGTGCCGATAAAATCATCGTTCCAAACAGACTGGGCCTGCTGACTCTATGCGAATGCGCCTTATGTTACTGGGTGGCGGAAATGCCCTTGGGCAGGCGCTGATTCGCCTCGGTGCAGAGGAAGACATCGGTTTCCTCGCCCCCCGTCCACCGCAAGACGGCTGGGACGCCGCAAGCCTGACGCAGCTGCTCGACGACACTCGTCCCGACGCGCTGATCAATCTCGCCTACTACTTCGACTGGTTTCAGGCGGAGAGCGTGGCCGAGGCGCGCTTGGCTGCCCAGGAGCGGGCGGTCGAGCGGCTGGCCGAACTGTGCCAGCATCACAATATTGTCCTGGTGCAGCCTTCCAGCTATCGGGTATTCGATGGCTCGCGGGCGACGGCCTACAGCGAAAAAGACGAACCGGTGCCGCTGGGGCTGCGTGGCCAGGCCTTGTGGCGTATCGAGCAAAGCGTGCGCGCGACCTGCCCGCAACATGTGATGCTGCGGTTTGGCTGGCTGCTCGATGACAGTGTCGACGGCACCCTTGGGCGTTTCCTCGCGCGTGCCGAACTGCCTGAAGAGCTGCTGATGGCCGATGACCGGCGTGGCAACCCGACACCGGTGGACGATGCTGCGCGGGTGATCATTTCGGTGCTCAAGCAACTCGATTGCGCAGCGCCACTGTGGGGCACTTACCATTACGCCGGGCATGAGGCGACCACGCCGCTGGCGCTGGGGCAGGCGATCCTCGCTGAAGCGCGCAATCTGCACCCGCTGGCCATTGAAGCACCGACCGCGCAGGCTCACGCCGCACGGCCGGATGCCGCCGAAGAACCACAGCATGCGGTACTCGCCTGCAAGAAAATTCTGCACACCTTCGGGATCAAACCGCGCGCCTGGCGCGCAGCGCTCCCGGGCTTACTGGATAGGTTTTATCGTCATGGCTGATGGCCCTGTTTTGATCACCGGCGGTGCCGGTTTTATTGGTTCGCACCTTGCTGACGCCTTGCTCGCCAAGGGGCATTCGGTGCGAATCCTCGACGACCTGTCCACCGGTAAACGCAGCAACCTGCCACTGAACAATCCACGGGTCGAACTGATCGAAGGTGACGTCGCCGATGCTGCGCTGGTGGCAAAGGTGATGGTCGGCTGCAGCGCGGTGGCGCATTTGGCCGCCGTGGCGTCGGTCCAGGCGTCGGTGGATGATCCGGTGCGCACTCACCAGAGCAATTTCATCGGCACCTTGAACGTCTGCGAAGCGATGCGTCAGGCCGGCGTCAAGCGCGTGCTGTTCGCTTCAAGCGCAGCGGTCTACGGCAATAACGGTGAAGGCGAGTCGATCGACGAAGAGACCGCCAAGGCACCGCTCACGCCGTACGCCGCAGACAAGCTGGCAGGCGAGTACTACCTCGACTTCTACCGTCGTCAGCACGGTCTGGAACCGGCGATTTTCCGTTTCTTCAACATCTTCGGTCCGCGGCAGGATCCGTCATCGCCGTACTCCGGGGTGATCAGCATTTTCAGCGAGCGGGCGCAGAAAGGCCTGCCAATCACCGTGTTCGGTGACGGCGAACAGACCCGCGATTTTGTCTATGTCGAAGACCTGGTCGACCTGCTGGTGCAGGCGATTGAAATGCCGACGCTTGAAGTGGGCGCGGTGAATGTCGGCTGGAACCAGGCGACGACCCTCAAGCAAATGCTCCAGGCGTTGGAGGAAGTGGTGGGGCAGTTGCCACCGATTGCCTACGGCCCGGCACGCTCCGGCGACATCCGCCATTCGCGGGCGAACAACCAGCGTCTGTTGCAGCGCTTCACCTTTCCCGAGCAGACGCCAATGAGCGTCGGGTTGGCGCGGTTGTTGGGGCGCTGAGTTTTTCGCAGTCATGAAAAAGGCGCCTTTCGAGGCGCCTTTTTCATGCGGCGGGTTTAGAACTTGTAACCCAGACCCACCATGTAGATCCACGGGTCCACGTCGATGTTGACCTTGGCGCGGGTGCCGGGGGCGACTGCGTTGTTGTCCACGTAGCCGGTGGTGTCGATGTCGATGTAGCGCACCTGGCCGTTGAGCATGATGTGGTCGGTCAGCATGTAATCGGCACCGACCTGCCATGCGAGGCCCCAGGAGTTTTTCGTCTTGAAGTTGCTGAAGCCGTTGGCTTGCGCTTCGTTACTGAGCTTTTCGTCGTAGATCCAGGTGTAGTTGATACCGGCGCCCACATACGGCTGGAATGCAGACTTGTTGTTGAGCGGGTAGTAAACCACGCTCAGGGTCGGCGGCAGGTGTTTGAGGGTGCCGAGCTTACCGTTGGCCGCGCCCAGGGAGGTGCCTTTGAGGTTTACGTCATGCTGGAACGGCGAGGCGGCGAGCAGCTCGATGCCGATATCGGGGGTGAGCATGTACGCGAAGTTCAGGCCCAACTGCGTGCTGCTGTCCATGGTCGCCTTGCCACCCAGATCGGCACCCGCCAATGGACCGCGATCAACCTTGACGCTGGAACTGCCGGCTGTCGGGTTTACGGTGATTGCACCGGCCCGAACAATGATGTCACCGGCTTCATGGGCCTGGGCGAAGGGGGTTGCAAGCGCGAATGCAATGAGGGACGCGCTGAGCAATGACTTGTGCATGGGGGCTCCAAAGGAAGATTCAAATTCTGTATCTCCAATGGTACGAAGCGTCAGGAACGGCGCTTTTGACTCAGCTCAATGAAACAGTGATGGGGTTTGAATCGGGGGAGCCTTCTGCGACCGCTTCGCGGTCGATCGCGGGCAACGAATGACTGCCGGATTCACTCCGGCAATTCGTACACGTAGATCTTGTCCGCATCCATCTGATACCCGGCATCCGCCAATTCGCTGGTCGACGCTTTGACCTGCATTGCCCCTTCAATCCAGTACGGCTGATACAGCTCGTCGAGCTTCACTCCAACCGCGCTTTTGACATGGACGATCTGGTTCGACGGCGGAGGCGGTACGTGGATGCACGCGCCGAAATACGGCACCAGCAGAAAATCGGTGGTGCGACCTTCCTCGCTGACTTCCAGCGGCACGATGTAACCCGGCAGGCGAATATTCTTGCCGTCGAGGTTTTTCACCACCGGCGCATTGGGCATGTCTTGCTTGGCCGCTGGCGCGGACTCGGCGGACAACGCGCTGCTCATCTGCGACAGGTCGTGCAGCGGTTTCATGTTCGGCACTTCTGCCGGCGCGTCGGGCGGGATCATTTCCGCCCAGGTCAGGTCTTTCGGTGCAGCCGCCCACAGGGGCAGGGCGACCAGCATCAACAGCGCAGGCAGAGCGCGGAGCATCTTCAATGTCCTCATAAACGGATCGACAGACCATCGGCCAACGATTGGCGATAGGCGCGCCAGGCCGGCACGCTGCCCATCAGCAGCGCGGCGATCAGGATGCCACCGAGCAGCGTCCATTCATACTCGCTTGGCCAGGCCAGCGGCAGGTACAAGCCGTAGGTCGATTGCACGTAGCCTTGGGCGGCGGCGATGCATACATACAGCAGCGCCAGGCCCGCAACCACCCCGGACAGCGCCAACGCAAAGGCTTCCAGCACCAGCAGCGTTGCAATGTGCCATGGCCGGGCGCCGACCGAACGCAGGATCGCCATCTCGCGGCGACGTTCGTTGAGGCTGGTGAGAATCGCTGTGAGCATGCCGATCAACCCAGTCAGCACTACGAACAGCGACACCACGAACAGCGCTTTTTCGGCGGTGCCCATCAGGCTCCAGAGCTCCTGCAAGGCGACGCCGGGCAAGATCGCCAGCATCGGCTCGCCACGGAATTCATTGATCTCGCGTTGCACGGCAAAGGTCGAAATCTTGTTGTTGAGACCGAGCATGAACGCGGTGATGGCTTGCGGCGTGAGGTCCATGTTACGCGCCTGATCGGCGCTGATCCGACCGTTGCCCTGAGCCGGCACACCGTTGTGCCAATCGATGTGAATCGCCTCCATGCCGCCGAGGCTGATGTGCAACGTGCGGTCGACCGGGGTGCCGGTGCGTTTGAGGATGCCGACCACGGTGAACGGCTTGTCATCGTGCTTGACCAGGCTGATCACTGCCACGCCGTGAGCCAGCACCAGTTTGTCGCCGAGCTTGTAATGCAGCGCATCGGCCACTTCGGCACCCAGCACCACTTCGAACGGATCCGTGGCAAACGCCCGACCGCTGGCCAGTTGCAGGTTTTGCTGACGGCCGTACTGGTAATGCTGGAAGTAGGCGTCGGTAGTGCCCATCACTCGATAACCGCGATGCGAGTCACCGAGGGAAATCGGGATCGCCCATTTCACTTTCGGGTTATTGGCGAAGTGCTCGAAGCTGTCCCAACGGATGTTGTTGGTGGCGTTGCCGATGCGAAACACCGAGTACAGCAACAGGTTCACCGAGCCTGAGCGCGCGCCGACAATCAGGTCGGTGCCGCTGATGGTGCTGGCGAAGCTGTTCTTGGCTTCGGTGCGTACCCGTTCCACCGCCAGCAGCAGGCAGACCGACAGGGCGATGGCGAATGCAGTGAGGATCGCGGTGAAGCGGCGGTTAGCCAGGCTGGCCATGGCTAGACGAAACAAATACATTTCAGACCTCGAGCGGCGTGGCGGCGCGATTGAGTTCGGCCAGCGACAGGTGGCGATCGAACAGCGGCGCCAGGCTCTGGTCGTGACTGACGAACAGCAGGCTGGAACCGGCTTCGCGGCACTCGGCGAACAGCAAACGGATAAATGCCTCGCGGGCGTCGTAATCCAGCGCCGAGGTCGGTTCGTCGGCGATCACCAGTTCCGGCTGGCCGATCAGTGCGCGGGCAGCGGCGACCCGCTGCTGTTGGCCGATGGACAGTGAATCGGCACGGCGACCGAGCATGTTTTCATCCTTGAGCCCCAGGTGTGCGAGTAAGGTCGCTGCCGCCTGATCGATGCTGCCGTGGCGCTGAATCGCACGGCTGGCGCGCAGTTTGGAGAAGTGGCACGGCAGCTCGACGTTCTCGCGCACCGAGAGAAACGGCAGCAGGTTGAACTGCTGGAAGATGTAGCCCGTGTGGTCGACCCGAAAGTGATCGCGGGCGCCGGCCGACAGTTCGGTCAGCTCCTGGCCGAGCAGGCGAATGCTCCCGCGATTGGGTTTCTGCACGCCACCGAGCAGGCCGAGCAGGGTGGTCTTGCCACTGCCGCTGGGACCTTTGAGAAACAGCGTTTCGCCGGGCTCCAGGCGAAACGCCGGGATATCCAGTAAAGGCGGATGACCGGGCCAGCTGAAGCCCAGGTCTGACAGTTCGATGAGTGCTTGGGTCATAGCGCCGATTTCATGGAGATTGGGATCCTGTAGGAGCAAGGCTCGCCCGCGATGAGTACGCGGCGGTCTACCTTTAAAACCGCGTCATCGTTCATCGCGGGCAAGCCTTGCTCCTACGGGATTGCGGTGGATCAGAATTTCAGGGCAGCAGCTTTGGAGGTCACTTCAACCCCTTGCTGGCCGCTTGGGCTGATGAGTTGTACCTGAATTTTCTGCGTCGCGGGGAAGGTCGTGAACACTTGCGACAAGTCCAGGGTCTTCAGCGCGCCAGGGGCGGCGCAGGTGAATTGGTAGTGCGCGTGGATTTCGCTGTGATCGTGGTGATGCTCTTCGGCGGCTGCGCCTTTACCGTCAGTCGCGTGGTCGTCATCGTCGTCATGATCATCGGTATCCGGTTTGTCACCGAACAGCGGGCTGTTCAGTTCTTGCTGACTGACTACGCAGTTGGCCGCTTTTGGCAGGCTGAACAGCACCAGCGGTTTCTCCAGTTGCGCACGGGTGGCGGCGACTTTGGCCTTGTCTGCATCAGTGCTGGCAACGTGTTCGAAGCCCACCAGGTTCATCGCCGGGCTTTCCAGCTCCAGTTCCAGCGTCTGACCGTCCAGCGCCGCGTTCAAGCGCCCGACGCCGTGTTCGTGGGCGCCCAGGCTGCCGTGTTCATGTTCGTGATCATGAACTTCAGCGGCCTGAGCGATAGCCAGCGGCAACAGGGCAAACGGCAAAGCGAGTAACAGACGACGCATGGACTCTCTCCGGGAAGGAAGATGAAAATTTTGTTATGTAATCTTATAACAAGAATGGCGAGAGTTTGACTGTCCGCTTGGCGTTGCGCAAGACGCATGGGAGCATGTTCGTCATAAACCTGAGGAAAGCCCAATGTTGCGCATTCGTGGAAGCATCGGCGATTGGCCGGTGGATTTGACCCTGGAGCTGGATGATGGGGATTGGGCGAGGCTTGGCGCGCAGTTGCAGGTAAGCAAATCAGAAAACAGTGCAGCAGTGGCCGATCCGGTGGTCAAACCGGTGAATCAGGATGAGCTGCTGTGGCAACTCGCCAAGGATCTGCTGCGCAAGTCCGGGCAATTGACGGGGCCGGACCTGCTGGAGCAACTGCAGGGTTTGACCGGCAACACCGTCGCCGGCAAACGTCTGCTGGTGCGCTTGCGCCATAGCCCGGAGGTCAAGGTCGTGAGCGGCGGGGATACGCCGCTCTATAGTTGGATCGAGCAGGCCTAGTAGAGCGCTGCAAACAGCTTGCGGCGGTAAACGGTCACCAGCGGGTGATCGTTGCCCAGCAGTTCGAACACTTGCAGCAGGGTCTTGTGCGGCAACCCTTCGCTGTAGCTGCGATTGCGGATAAACAGCTTGAGCAGGGAGTCCAGTGCCGGCTCGTATTGTTGACGGGCCAGTTGCTGGATCGCCAACTGATAGACGGCTTCATCGTCCTGCGGGTTTTGCGCCAGACGCGATTTCAGGTCGGCGACATCCGGCAAGTCAGCGGCCTGGCCGAGAAACTTGATTTGCGCCTTGGCGCCGGCAAGTGCCGCTTTGTGTTCATCGCTTTTCACCGCATCGAGCACGGCCTGGGCTTCACTCAGCTCGCCACGTTCGGTCAGGCAGCGCGCATAGAGGATCAACGCGCGGGCGTTGGTATTGTCCTCACCCAGCAGCACTTTCAGTGTGGCCTCGGCATCCGCGAAACGACCTTCGTCGAACAGCGCCTGAGCCTGTTCAATCGGGGCGGCAGCGGCCGGCGGCGGCATTTTCACATGCGGTTCAAGCAGTGCGCGAACAGCGGATTCGGGTTGCGCGCCGGCAAAGCCGTCCGCCGGCTGACCGTCCTTGAACAGCACCACTGTCGGCAGGCTGCGAATGCCAAAGCGCGAAACGATGTCCGGCTCGACGTCGCAGTTGACCTTGGCCAGCAGCAATTCGCCCTGATAGCTCTCGGCGATGGATTGCAGCATCGGCATCAGCGCCTTGCACGGCGCACACCATTCAGCCCAGAAATCCACCAGCACCGGCTTGTGGAACGAGTTCTCGATCACCGACTGGTCGAAATCGGCGGTAGTGGCGTCGAAGATATATGGCGTGTCTTGACTCATGGGGAATCTCGAAGAAACGTGAATGGGAGAACTATAAGGGCTGGCGGCGACGGGCATAAGTATCTACACAACTTTCTGCTCCAACGCCCGTAGCAGCTGTCGAGCCTGCGAGGCTGCGTTCGAGGACGAAGTCCTCGTAAATCCCGGGTACACGGACGGCCTGAAAAAACGTGCTGCCTGATTCCACGACTGCTTCGCAGCCGAACGCAGCCTCGCAGGCTCGACAGCTGCTACGGGCTGGAACGATCATGTACGTTTGGCGTGGTACAGGCTCACATGCCGAAACTCTTCTGGTTCGGCCAGGTCCGGTAAGGTCATCGCCTCAAGCATTTCCAGCCGCTGATACAACGGATGACGGAAATCCCGAACTCGTGAATCCGCCACCAACGCCTCGCGGCCACGGCTGAGAAACTCATCGAGCAACGGCAGGTTGGCCCGGTCGTACAACACGTCGGCCACCAGAATCAGATCAAAACGATCGGCCTCGGCAAAAAAGTCTGTCGAGTAGCTGAGCTCGACGTCATTGAGTTCGGCATTCGCCCGGCAGGCTGCAATTGCCAATGGATCAAGATCACAGGCCACCACTTCCAGCGCCCCGGCCTTGACCGCTGCAATCCCCGCCACCCCGGAGCCGGCGCCGAAATCCAGCACGCGCTTGCCGGCAACCCACTGCGGATGCTCCGCCAGGTAACGGGCTATCGCCAGGCCGCTGGCCCAGCAAAAGCTCCAGTACGGTGGCTCGTGCAGAATGCGCCGGGTTTCTTCCGGGCTGAAGGCGCGGTCCATGTTGTCGCCGTCGATCAGCCAGAGTTTCAGCGTGGTTTCAGGCAATGGACACCGGACCAGCTGTGCATCGCCGAGCAGTTCACTTAACGCCTGTTGCAGGTCGAGCGGTGCATTCATGGCGCTTTGAGGAACTGCAATTGGCCCAGGGCCTGGGTCTTCGGCTCAAAGATGCGTTGCGCCGGCAGGTGCAGGATCAACTGCCCGGACTGGCTGGCGCGACCCCGCAGTTCGACGCGTGCACCGACCGGGAACGAGTCGGGATTGAATCGCAGATGGAATGGCAGAGCCTTGTTGTTGCCGATCAGGTTGGCGCTGGCGAGCAATTGCTGCGGCCGGGAGCGTTCGTCGATCACCAGCAGCGCAAGTTCAACCTCGGCGCCGGCCGGCACGCCCTGCAAGGTGCCGCTCAATTCCCGTTGATACGCGGGCAGCGGTCCGAGGTCGGCCGAGGCCTGGGCTTTTTTCTGGGCCATCTGCGGTGCAGGGCCCGGAGTCGGTGCCGCCGGTTTGGGTGCGCTGCTACACGCGACCAACAGGCCGATGAGACTGAGTAAAACAAGCGGTCTTAGCGGCATTTGCGGCTCCAGCAAAATGAAATCCATCGATCAGACAGTGTAGCCCGTCTGTATACCGCAAACCCTATGGCTTGTCTTGCCAGTGGGATGCGCTACCATGGCCCTCCATTTTTTTGTTGCCTGCCACCATGCACTGTCCCTTCTGCGGTGCCAACGACACCAAGGTCATCGACTCGCGTCTGGTCGCCGAGGGCGAACAGGTGCGCCGCCGGCGCGAATGTCTGGCCTGCGGCGAACGTTTCACGACGTTCGAAACTGCCGAACTGGTGTTGCCACGCCTGATCAAAACCGACGGCAGCCGTCAGCCGTTCGACGAAGAAAAACTTCGCGCCGGCATGCAGCGTGCGCTGGAGAAACGCCCGGTAAGCGTCGAGCGCCTGGAAGCGGCGCTGGCCCATATCAAACACAAACTGCGAGCGACCGGCGAGCGCGAGGTCAAATCCCTCGTGGTCGGTGAACTGGTGATGGCCGAGCTGCAAAAGCTCGATGAAGTCGCCTACATTCGTTTCGCTTCGGTGTATCGCCGCTTCCAGGACCTCAACGAGTTCCGCGAAGAGATCGATCGCCTGGCCCGTGAGCCGGTAAAAGAATGAGCATATCCCCGGAACAACAGGTCCTCGACGGCCATTACATGGCGCGCGCGCTGGAACTGGCGCGCAAAGGTCACTACACCACCCATCCCAACCCTCGGGTGGGCTGCGTGATCGTGCGTGACGGGCAGATTGTCGGCGAAGGCTGGCATGTGCGCGCCGGCGAACCGCATGCCGAAGTCCACGCCTTGCGCGCCGCCGGCGAAAACGCCCGCGGTGCCACCGCCTACGTCACGCTGGAGCCTTGCAGCCATCATGGCCGCACGCCGCCGTGTGCCGATGCGCTGGTGAACGCTGGCCTGGCGCGAGTGGTTGCGGCGATGCAGGACCCGAACCCGGAAGTCGCTGGCCGCGGTCTGCAGCGTCTGGAGCAGGCGGGCATCGAGACCCGCAGCGGCGTGCTCGAAGGCGAGGCGCGCAAGCTCAATGAAGGTTTTCTCAAGCGCATGGAACACGGCTTGCCGTTCGTGCGGGTCAAGTTGGCAATGAGCCTCGACGGTCGCACCGCCATGGCCAGTGGCGAAAGCCAATGGATCACCGGTCCCGCCGCCCGCTCGGCTGTGCAGCGTCTGCGGGCTCAGGCCAGCGTCGTGTTGACCGGTGCCGACACGGTGCTGGCCGATGATGCGCGCTTGACCGTGCGTGCCGACGAGTTGGGTCTGGATGCCGAGCAAACTGCGCTCGCCATGAGCCGCCCGCCGCTTCGCGTGCTGATCGACGGCCGCCTGCGCGTGCCGCTCGATGCGCCGTTTTTCAAGGCTGGCCCGGCGCTGGTCGCTACCTGTGTCGCGGTGGAAGAGCAGTACGCCAACGGCCCCGAATGCCTGATCGTGCCCGGCGATGATGGCCAGGTCGACCTGCGCAAGCTGCTGCTCGAACTCGCCGCCCGGGGTGTCAACGAAGTGCTGGTGGAAGCCGGCCCGCGTCTGGCTGGAGCGTTTGCCCAGCAAGGGTTGGTGGACGAATTCCAGATCTTCATCGCGGGCAAGTTCCTCGGCTCCACGGCGCGACCATTGCTGGACTGGCCACTCGCACAAATGAAGGATGCGCCGGAGCTGAAAATCACAGAAATTCGCGCGGTGGGCGATGACTGGCGAGTCATCGCGGTCCCCGTTCCGCCAGCGAGCGTATAATTCCCGACCTGCGCCACAAGCGAAGGTTTTGTTCTCGAGGAGGACTCCATGTTTACCGGCATCATCGAATCCATCGGCAGCATCCGTGCATTGACCCCAAAAGGTGGTGATGTACGGGTTCACGTAGAAACCGGCAAGCTCGACCTGAGCGACGTCAAGCTCGGCGACAGCATCGCGGTCAACGGCGTCTGCCTGACAGCGGTTGAACTGCCGGGCAATGGCTTTGCAGCGGACGTCAGTCGCGAAACCCTCGACTGCACCGCCATGAATGACCTGAAAAGCGGCAGCCCGGTCAACCTGGAAAAAGCCTTGACCCCGACCACCCGCCTCGGTGGGCATCTGGTCAGCGGTCACGTCGACGGCGTCGGCGAAGTGGTTGCGCGTACCGAGAATGCCCGTGCCGTGGAGTTCCGCATTCGTGCGCCGAAAGACCTGGCCAAATACATCGCCCATAAAGGCTCGATCACGGTTGATGGCACCAGCCTGACGGTGAACGCGGTCGATGGCGCCGAGTTCTTGCTGACGATCATTCCGCATACCCTGAGCGAAACCATCATGGCGTCTTACCAGCCAGGTCGCCGGGTCAACCTTGAGGTCGATCTGCTGGCCCGTTACCTGGAGCGTCTATTGCTGGGTGACAAGGCCGCAGAATCCTCGAAGGGCAACATTACCGAAAGCTTTCTGGCCGCCAACGGCTACCTCAAATCCTGACTCAAGGGGGTGCCGCGTGGCGCTCAATAGCATCGAAGAACTGGTTGAAGACATCCGCCAAGGCAAGATGGTCATCCTCATGGATGACGAAGACCGCGAGAACGAAGGCGACCTGATCATGGCCGCCGAGTGCTGCCAGCCTGAACACATCAACTTCATGGCCAAGCACGCTCGTGGCCTGATCTGCATGCCGATGAGCCGCGAGCGCTGCGAGCTGCTCAAGCTGCCATTGATGGCACCGCGCAACGGCTCCGGTTTTGGCACCAAGTTCACCGTGTCCATCGAAGCCGCTGTCGGCGTCACCACCGGTATCTCTGCGGCTGATCGTGCGCGCACCGTGCAAGCGGCCGCCGCCAAAGACGCCAAGGCCGAAGACATCGTCAGCCCCGGCCACATCTTCCCGCTGATGGCGCAGGCCGGCGGCACCCTGGCCCGTGCCGGCCACACCGAAGCCGCTTGCGACCTGGCGCGCATGGCCGGTTTCGAGCCGAGCGGGGTGATCTGCGAAGTGATGAACGACGACGGCACCATGTCCCGTCGCGCCGAGCTGGAAACCTTCGCCGCCGAACACAACATCAAGATCGGCACCATCGCCGACCTGATTCACTACCGGATGATCCACGAACGTACCGTTCAGCGGATTGCCGAGCAGCCGCTGGACAGCGAACTGGGCCAGTTCAACCTGGTGACCTACCGTGATTCAGTGGAAGGCGACGTGCACATGGCACTGACCCTGGGCACCATTTGCGCCGAAGAACCGACCCTGGTTCGCGTGCACAACATGGACCCGCTGCGCGACCTGTTGATGGTCAAGCAGCCAGGCCGCTGGAGCCTGCGCGCCGCCATGGCCGCGGTTGCCGAGGCTGGCAGCGGTGTGGTGCTGTTGCTCGGTCACCCGCTTGATGGCGACGTGTTGCTGGCGCATATCCGCGAAACCGCCGACCACGCACAGCCGAAAAAACCGACCACCTACAGCATTGTCGGTGCCGGTTCGCAGATCCTGCGTGACCTGGGTGTACGCAAAATGCGCCTGATGAGTGCGCCAATGAAATTTAATGCGATATCCGGTTTCGATCTGGAAGTTGTAGAATACGTGCCCTCCGAATAAAGACCGGTGTTTTTCACCCCCCTTGTTCGCGGTTCAAATATCACTGAGGGACGCGTACTGAACGCGTCCCGGCTCTTTAAGAGATTTGTCGAATGACCCTGAAGACCATCGAAGGTACCTTCATCGCCCCCAAAGGCCGCTACGCTTTGGTTGTTGGCCGCTTCAACAGCTTCGTTGTTGAAAGCTTGGTAAGCGGTGCTGTTGATGCCCTGGTTCGCCATGGCGTGAGCGAAAGCGACATCACCATCATCCGTGCCCCTGGCGCCTTCGAAATCCCGCTGGTTGCGCAGAAAGTCGCTCAGAAGGGCGAGTTCGCGGCAATCATCGCGCTGGGCGCGGTCATTCGTGGCGGTACTCCGCACTTCGAATACGTGGCTGGCGAGTGCACCAAGGGCCTGGCCCAGGTGTCCATGGAATTCGGCGTACCGGTCGCTTTCGGCGTACTGACCGTCGACTCGATCGAGCAAGCCATCGAACGTTCCGGCACCAAGGCCGGCAACAAAGGTGCTGAAGCAGCCTTGTCCGCTCTGGAAATGGTCAGCCTGCTGGCGCAGTTGGAGGCCAAGTGATTAGCGACGAAAGCGATCGTTTCAACCCGCGCGATCCAAAGCCTGCGGATGCTGGCAAACCATCGAAAAGCGTCAAGCGTCGCGAAGCCCGTCAGCTCGCGACCCAGGCGCTGTATCAATGGCACATGGCCAAGCAATCGCTGAACGAGATCGAAGCGCAGTTCCGGGTCGATAACGATTTCACCGATGTCGATGCCGCGTACTTCCGCGAAATCCTCCACGGGGTTCCGGCGCACCGCACCGAGATCGACACCGCGCTGAAGCCATGCCTGGACATCGAAATCGAAGAGCTGGACCCGGTTGAACTGGCGGTTCTGCGCCTGTCCACCTGGGAACTGCTCAAGCGTGTCGACGTGCCTTACCGCGTGGTGATCAACGAAGGCATCGAGCTGGCTAAAGTCTTCGGTTCCACCGATGGCCACAAGTTCGTCAACGGTGTACTCGACAAGCTGGCCCCGCGCCTGCGTGAAGCTGAAGTGAAGGCGTTCAAGCGCTGATCGGCGCTTGAACTGCCATTGCCATGGGCGAGTTTGAGCTGATCCGCAATTACTTTGCCGCCGCGCCTTGTGCGCAAGGCGGTGAGGGCGTTGACCTGGGAATCGGCGACGACTGCGCCTTGCTCGCTGTTCCCGCAGGGGAGCAGCTGGCAATTTCCACCGACACGCTCGTGGCCGGTGTGCATTTCGCAGACCCTTGCGACCCGTTTCTGCTCGGTCAGCGTTCGCTGGCTGTGGCGGTCAGCGATCTGGCTGCCATGGGCGCCACCCCCATTGCCTTTACCCTTGCCCTGACTTTGCCGACGGTAACCGCCGATTGGCTGGACGCCTTTGCCCGTGGTTTGAACGCCATGGCGCAACACTGCGGTGTACGGCTGGTGGGCGGCGACACCACACGCGGCCCGCTGAGCCTGACCATGACCGTGTTTGGTCGGGTCCCGACAGGCAAGGCACTGACCCGTAGCGGTGCGCAACCCGGTGATCTGGTGTGCGTGGGCGGTGAACTGGGCAACGCCGCCGGTGCATTGTCGTTGGTGTTGGGTGAGCGCGTCGCGCCCGCCGATGTTGCCGAGCCGTTGTTGGCGCATTATTGGTCGCCACAGCCGCAGCTTGAATTGGGCATGGCGTTGCGCGGCAAAGCCACTGCGGCACTGGATATCTCTGACGGTTTGCTCGCCGATTGCGGGCATATCGCCAAGGCCTCGACTGTCGGCTTGCTGATCGAAAGCGAAAAGCTGCCGCTGTCTACGGCACTGGTGAGCTTTCTCGGTGAGAATGCGGCTCGCGTGGCGGCCTTGAGTGGCGGCGACGACTACGTGCTGGCGTTCACTCTGCCACCCGCGCAACTACCGGGACTGCTCGCCGCCGGCTGGCCGATTCA
The DNA here is from genome assembly GCF_058800905.1 of Pseudomonas sp. GW822-FHT04C11. Classification (NCBI taxonomy): domain Bacteria; kingdom Pseudomonadati; phylum Pseudomonadota; class Gammaproteobacteria; order Pseudomonadales; family Pseudomonadaceae; genus Pseudomonas; species Pseudomonas sp. GW822-FHT04C11. Next base: position 68,874 of record NZ_JBXAMS010000010.1, read on the forward strand.
CGTTGTCGGGCGGGTCGTGGCCGGGCAGGGCGTGACGCTGCTGGACGCGAACGGGCAGGACATCACCCCGCAAGCCCGGGGTTATCAACATTTTCGGGAGACACCGTGACAGATCATCCCAAGCAGAGCCCGGCAGGACGCGTGCCGCCATCGGTCTGGCGTAATCCCTGGCATTTCCTGGCGTTCGGTTTCGGCTCGGGCACCTTGCCCAAGGCGCCAGGCACCTGGGGCTCTTTGGTTGCGCTACCTTTTATCCCGTTATGGCAGATGTTGCCCGGCTGGGGGTACTGGCTGATGCTCGGCATCACGATGCTGTTCGGCTTCTGGCTGTGCGGCAAGGTTGCCGACGATTTGCGGGTGCACGACCACGAAGGCATCGTCTGGGACGAAATGGTCGGGATGTGGATCACCCTGTGGCTGGTGCCGACAGGTTGGTACTGGCTATTGGCGGGGTTCCTGCTGTTCCGCTTCTTCGACATTCTCAAACCATGGCCGATTCGCTGGATCGACCGACATGTGCACGGCGGTGTCGGGATCATGCTCGACGACGTGCTGGCAGGCGTGTTTGCCTGGTTGGCGCTGCAGGGGCTGGTCCGGTATTTCGCCTGATTGGCTGATTGAGGGGCGAATGGATTGAGGGGCTGGGGGATGGTCGGGCGCTGGCTGTGGGTTCTGGTTTTTGCGGTGTTCTGTTCGCTCGCCCGTGCGGCGGATGTGCCGACGACGCCGGCCGTGATTCATCTGGCCAGCGAGGACTGGGATGACTATACCGCCGCCGATGGCCATGGGCTGGCCTGGGACATTTTGCGCGCCGTGTTCGAGCCGGCCGGGGTGAAACTGGATATTCGCACCGTGCCTTACACCCGTTCGGTGGGGCTGGTGCAGCGTCGTGAAGTGGACGCGCTGGTTGGCTCCTATTCCAATGAGGCCGATCAGGTCCTGTATCCCCGCTGGAATTTCGACTCCGATCATATTTATGCCCTGGGCCTTGCGAGCAACCCGGTACCGACTCTGGAGACTCTGGGAGCGTACCGGCTGGCCTGGGTTCGTGGCTATCGCTACGAAAGTTACCTGCCGAACATCCACCGCTATAACCAGATCGAACGCCGCAGCGGAATCTTGCCGATGCTCAAACAGGCTCGGGCGGACTTCTATATCGACGCGCTGACGGAAATCAATGAAGTGCTCGCGGAGGCTGAGGATCCGTCCCTGTATCGGCGCACGCACTTGACCGAACTGCCGTTGTACCTTGGTTTCGCCGATACACCACGGGCCCGTGCCTTGATGGCGCTGTACGACCAGCGCATGGTGTTGTTGGTCAAAAGCGGCCAGTTGAAACCGATCTTCGAACACTGGAAACAACCTTACCCCTTTGATGAGAGTGCCAAGCCGGCAGGGCAGTGATCAAACTTTTTGATCGTTATGGCCGATAATTCAGCCTAAGCGTCTGTAGGAACCTGCTGTTACAATGCCGCCTCTGCGAATCTCCAGTACATACAGATCAGGAGCACACAGGTGCCTGTCGTTTTTGTCGCCGCTTCCAAGCTGCCAACGCCTTTTGCGCAATTCACCATGCATGGCTTTCTCGATGAGGCTACTGGCCGCGAGCACGTCGTACTGAGCCTGGGTGATGTCGCCGACGGTGCCCCGGTACTCGGCCGGTTGCACTCCGAATGCCTGACCGGCGACGCCTTGTTCAGCCAGCGTTGCGACTGCGGTTCGCAACTCGAGGCGGCGTTGCAGGCGATCGCCCGCGAAGGTCGCGGCGTGTTGCTTTACCTGCGTCAGGAAGGTCGTGGCATTGGCCTGCTGAACAAGATCCGCGCGTATGAATTGCAAGATGGCGGCGCCGACACCGTTGAAGCCAACGAGCGTCTGGGCTTTGCTGCCGACCAGCGCGACTACGCCATGTGCCTGCCGATGCTCGAGCACCTGGGCGTGAAATCCCTGCGCCTGATGACCAACAACCCGCGCAAGGTCAAAGCCTTGACCGACATGGGCATCGTGGTTGCCGAGCGCGTGCCGCTGCACACCGGCCACAATCCGCACAACAAGCTCTACCTGGCGACCAAGGCCAGCAAGCTCGACCACATGATGGGCAACGAGCATCAGGGCGAGGCAGACCGGGCGTGACTCGCGGTCAGGTCCGGCGGCGACTGTCCGTCAACTGGTGGCAATACCTGGCGCTGGCTTTGCTGCCGCTGCTGGTGATCAACGCTGTGTTCGGCCAGAGCGAGGCGTTTTTGCCGGTGCTGGCGATGCCGTTTTTCATTGCCGGGGTGGCCTCGATGTTTGTCAGCCTGCGGTTTTTCGGCGGCTACAAACATGCCTTGATCGCCACCCAGAAAGCCCTCGATACCCCGGAAGAACCCGCTGCCTGGATTGCCCTGGCGGCTAAACGCCGTCAGGCATTCCTTGTCGCGGCCTTGCCAGCCTGGGTCGGTGCTCTGGCGGTATTCGTCGGCCTCGAAGCAGTACCTTTGGTCCTGCTGGCGCTGTCGACCACGGTGCTGTTCTACCTTTACCGTATTCCGCGTCAACTCGGCTGATGCGCGGTTGGCTGGCGGTTCTGCTGCTGGCCGTCAGTGGCTCGGCGGTCGCGGTAGAGCGGGTGGTCAGCCTCGCGCCGTCACTCTCGGAAATCGTCGTTGAACTGGGCTCGGCCGACCTGCTGGTGGGCGTGCTCGATGCTGGCGAGCGTCCTGCAGAACTCAACTCCATTCCTTCTGTTGGCCGTTACGGTCAGCTGGATATGGAGCGCCTGCTCAGTCTCAAGCCGGATTTACTGTTGCTCTGGCCTGGCAGTGTCGGCCCGGCGCAGCGTGAGCAACTGAGCCGATTGGGGATCCCGACCTACGTCGCCGAACCGCATAACCTCAAACAACTGACCCACCAAATCGAAGCGATCGCCGAGCAGCTCGGCCGACCTGAACGTGGGCGCATGCTTGCGGTTGATTTGCGCAAGCAGCTCGACGATTTACGCCAGCGCTATCAACGCAAAGAACCGCTTCGGGTGTTTTATCAGGTCTGGGATCAGCCGCTCTACACCGTAGGCGGCGGGCAGATCATCAGCGATGCGCTTGAAGTGTGCGGTGCACGCAACGTGTTCGCCGACATGACTTTGCCAGCGCCGCAGGTCAGTGTGGAGTCAGTGCTTTCGCGTAATCCCCAGGTGATCCTTGCCAGCAGCCAGGTGCAGCTCGACGCCTGGAAAGCCTGGCCGCAGATGACCGCGGTGGCTCAAGGGCAATTGCTGTTGGTGGCGGATAAAGGCCTGGAGCGGCCGAGTGGGCAGATGATCGAAGCGACGGCCAAGTTGTGCCGGTTGATCGCACCACAGCGTTAACCTGTGGCGAGGGGGCTTGCCCCCGTTCGGGTGCGTAGCAGCCGTAATCCAGTTGATGCGGTGTGCCTGATTAGAACCGGTTGCTGAATTTGGGGCTGCTTCGCAGCCCAACGGGGGCAAGCCCCCTCGCCACAAATGACCGAGGCGGTCTTTAGAGCTGCGGCATCCACGTCACCCCAAACATCAACGCCCGACCTTCTTCCCGATACCCGTACTGGCTACCGTCATGCTCGTAGAGCGCGCGGCTGTAGTTCTTGTTCAGCAGGTTATCGACTTTCATTTCCAGCGTGACCTCGTGACTCGCCGCCCAACGACTGCGTAACCCGAGCAGGGCGTAACCGCCCAGCGGCTGACGGTTGTCCTTGTCGTCATAGCTGCCGCTCACTGCTTGCCAGCTGGCGCCGAGGCCGAGCCGATCAAACTGACGGTCCAGATCCAGGCTCAAGGTCCGTCGTGCACGGCGGGCCAGGGTGTGGCCGCTGTCTTGATCCCGTGGGTCGATGACCGCAACGCCGAGGTTGCTCTGCCAGCCGAACCACTCCTGCTTGAGGGCGGCTTCGAAACCATTGATCTGCGCCGACGCGATGTTTTCCGGGCGCGAATGGCTACCGAAGATGATCGCGTCTTCAAGGTCGGTGCGGTACAGCGAGGCTTCCAGCCGACTGGTTTCGCTCAGCTGACTACGCCACTGTACCTCGTAGCTTTTCGAGGTTTCGGGTTTCAGGTGCGGGTTGCTGAAGTCCGGGTAGTAGAGGTCGTTGAAGGTCGGCGCGCGGAAGCCTTCGCTGTAGCTCAGCAGCACGTCGTTGTCCGGGTTCAATGGCAGGGTGAAGGTGCCGCTCCAGCTGTTCTGGCCGCCAAACTGTTGGTTCTGATCGCGACGCAGACCCAGTTCGGTGGAGAAACTTTCAGCCTGGAAGCGATGCTGGATAAACACCGCGCGGTTCCAGCGACTGTCTTCGGCAAACGCTGTGCTGCTGTTGACCCGGTCTTCATACCAATCGCCGCCAAGAATCAGGCTGTTCTGTGGGTTCAGCGTCAGGTCGTTCTGCCAGTTCAGCGAATTGCGATAGGTGTTGAACACGCTGTGATCGTCACTGAGTTTGTCGAAGGTCTCTTCGCGGTTTTCGCTGTGGCCCAGTTCCACGCGGGACTTCCATGCATCGTTGATGCGTGCGTCGACATAACTGCTGACGCTGCTCACGGTGAAATCGTTGTAGGGCTTTTGCTGGACGCTGTTACCGGTGTTCATGTCGTAGCGACCGAACGGGTTGTCGAACTCGTTTTTGCCACGGTTATCGAGGATGTTCAGGCCGGCCTCGATATCGTCATTGACGGCATGGCTAAGGCTCAGGCTGACGGACTGGTTGCGATAGGCATCATGGTCGTCATCGCTGGGGTAGGACGTATGAGTGCGATTGATCCCAGTCGTGTCATCGAGGCTGGCACCGAGGTTGAAACGGGTTTGCGCGTCGCCCCCGGACACGCCCAGGCTGCGCTCCCAGGTCTGGTGACTGCCAAAACCCATGTGCAAGCGCGGTTGCAGGCCTGACTCGGCGCCGCGACGGGTAAAGATCTGAATCACTCCGCCAATCGCGTCGCTGCCGTAAATCACCGAGCGTGAACCACGCAGTACTTCCACGCGCTCGATCTGCTGGATATTCAGGTGCTGCAGATTACTGTCGCCGGACGTCGAGTTGCCGATGCGCTGACCGTCGACCAATACCAGCGTTTGCGCTGAGTTGGTGCCGCGAATATAGATCCCCGGCAGGCTGCCACGGCCACCGCTTTGCGCGACTTGTACGCCCGGCACCCGGCTCAGCAGGTCGGTCATGCTGCTCGGTTGCAGGCGGTCGATGTCGTCGCGGGTAAACACAGTGTTGGCGGCGCTGCTGTCGTTGCGCGCTTCGACCTGGCGGTTGGCGCTGATCAGTACGTCCGGCAGTTTCAGCGCTTGCTCGCGCTCAAAGGTGTCGGCCAAAAGCTGACCGGCAGGCAAAAGGCTCAACGTCAGGGCGAGGCGGGGGAACTTCATGGGCACAGTGTCGAGGGCTTTTTGTGGAGGGCTTTTGTGGGGGCTTTTGTGGCGAGGGGGCTTGCCCCCGCTGGGCTACGAAGTAGCCCCAAAACCAGCCAACGCGATTCTTCAGCAGGAACGCGTTGGCTTTTTTACGACTGCTTCGCAGCCGAACGGGGGCAAGCCCCCTCGCCACAGGGGGTGCGTACTTCCTGGCGGTTTAGAGGCCCAGCAGCTGCAAGCGCTGACGTACGGCTTCTTCGATACCCGCTTCATCCAGACCACACTCGGCGAGCATTTGCGCCGGCTTGGCGTGCTCGACGTAGACGTCCGGCAGGCCTAGATGCAGCATCGACTTGAGGATGTTCTCGCGGGCGAGGAACTCGCTGACCGCGCCACCGGCACCGCCCATGATGGCGTTTTCTTCGATGGTCACCAGCAACTCGTGGCTGCCGGCGATCTCGCGTACCAACGCTTCATCGAGCGGTTTGACGAAGCGCATGTCGACCACGGTCGCATCGAGTTTTTCAGCGACTTTCAGTGCTTCGGCCAATTGCACGCCGAACACCAGCAGGGCGACGGTGCTGCCCTGGCGACGAATCACGCCTTTGCCGATTTCGATCGGTTCGAGGTTCTTCTCGATTGGAGCATTCGGGCCGGTGCCGCGCGGGTAACGCACTGCCGCCGGGCCGTTGTACAGATGGCCGGTGCTGAGCATTTTGCGCAATTCGTTTTCGTCGCTCGGGGTCATCACCACCATGCCGGGGATGCAGCGCAGGAACGACAGGTCGAAACTGCCGGCGTGAGTCGGGCCGTCTTCGCCCACCAGGCCTGCACGGTCGATGGCGAACAGCACGTCGAGGTTTTGCACCGCGACGTCATGGATCAGTTGGTCGTAACCGCGTTGCAGGAACGTCGAATAGATCGCCACCACCGGTTTGGCGCCTTCGCAGGCCATGCCGGCCGCGAAAGTGACCGCGTGTTGCTCGGCAATCGCCACGTCGAAGTAGCGCAGCGGGAAGCGCTCGCTGAAGGCCACCAGGTCGGAGCCTTCTTTCATTGCCGGGGTGATACCGACCAGGCGCGGGTCAGCCGCAGCCATGTCGCACAGCCACTCGCCAAACACGCCGGAGTACTTCGGCCCACCGGCTTTTTTCGGCGCGGCAGCTGGAGCGTCCAGCGGTTCGAGCTTGGTGATCGCGTGGTAACCGATCGGGTCGACTTCCGCCGGGGCGAAGCCTTTGCCTTTCTTGGTCACCACGTGCAGGAACTGCGGGCCCTTGAGGTCACGCATGTTGCGCAGGGTGGCGATCAGGGTCGGCAGGTCATGGCCATCGATCGGGCCGATGTAGTTCCAGCCGAGTTCTTCGAACAGGGTGCCGGGAACCAGCATGCCTTTTGCGTATTCTTCGGTACGACGGGCGATTTCCCAGGCGCCGGGCAGGCGCGACAGGACCTTTTTGCTGCCTTCACGCATGCTGGCGTAAGTGCGGCTGGAAAGGATTTTCGCCAGGTAATTCGACAGCCCGCCAACGTTGCGCGAGATCGACATGTCGTTGTCGTTGAGGATCACCAGCATGTTGGCGTTGACTTCCGGCGCGTGGTTCAGCGCTTCGAACGCCATGCCAGCGGTCAGTGCGCCGTCGCCGATCACTGCGATAGCCTTGCGATCACTGTTTTGCAGGCGGGCGGCAATCGCCATGCCCAGCGCTGCGCTGATCGAGGTGCTGGAGTGGCCGACGCCAAAGGTGTCGTACTCGCTCTCGGAACGACGCGGAAAGGCCGCAAGACCGTCCTTCTGGCGCAGGCTGGCCATGCGTTCGCGGCGACCGGTGAGGATCTTGTGCGGATAGGCCTGATGACCTACGTCCCACACCAGCCGGTCGTCCGGGGTGTCGAAAACGTAATGCAGCGCGATAGTCAGCTCGATAACACCCAGGCCAGCACCGAAATGCCCGCCGGTCTGACCGACCGTGTAGAGCAATTCCAGGCGCAACTCATTCGCCAGGGTTTCCAGCTCGGCTTCGCCTAACCGGCGCAGGCCGTCCGGCGTGTTGGCACGGTCGAGCAGGGGCGTGGTCGGGCGCTTGCGGGGAATCTCATGAAACGTCGTGGGCATCAGGCGAATCGTTATAGGTATAAAAGAGGCGGCAGTTTACCTGATGCATCGCACGCTGCCCACGCAGAGCTCGGAACTTGGCCGATTTACGGTGGGCAACGGGCGCCGGATCAGTTGCGGCGTTCGACGATATAGCGCGCCAGATCACGCAGCGGCTCGGCCGACGCGTCAAACGGTCGCAGTGCGTGCAGGGCCTGATCGCGCAGTTCCAGGGCATAGGCCTTGGCCGCATCGAGGCCGAGCAGCGCCGGGTAAGTCGGTTTGTCCCGGGCGATATCGGCGCCCTGGCGCTTGCCGAGGGTTTCGGTATCGCTTTCGACATCGAGAATGTCGTCCTGCACCTGAAACGCCAGGCCGATGGCCTGTGCATAGGTCTGCAAGGATTTCAGTTGGTCTTTCTCGGCGCGGCCACTGGCCAGGGCGCCAAGCTTGACGCTGGCTTCGATCAGCGCGCCGGTCTTGTGCCGGTGCATGTATTCGAGGGCTTTTTGATCGAGCTTCAAGCCGACCGACCCCAGGTCGATGGCCTGACCGCCGACCATCCCGGCCGGGCCTGCCGCCAACGCCAGGGCGCTGACCATTTGCAGGCGGGTTTCAGCGTCGGCTGAATTCAGGCGCGGGTCGAGCAAAGCGCTGAATGCCAGGCTTTGCAGGCCGTCACCGGCGAGAATCGCGCAGGCTTCGTCGAATTTCTTGTGCGTGGTCGGTTGGCCGCGACGCAGATCGTCGTCGTCCATCGCCGGCAAATCGTCGTGCACCAGCGAGTACGCGTGGATCAGCTCCACCGCACAGGCCGCGCCGTTGGCGTGCTCAGCTTCACCGCCCAGCGCTTCGCAGGCGGCATAGGCCAGCAACGGACGAACGCGTTTGCCGCCATTCATCACGCTGTAGCGCATGGCTTCATATAAACGTGCGAGTTCAGGGCTCGGCGCGGTGAACAGGGTTTCGAGTGCCGCGTTGACCCGGGCCTGACTGCTGGCCGAATACGCCGCGATCATTCTGGCTGTTCCGCGTCAAAGGGAGCCTCGGACAGCTCGCCATCACGCTCAAGCAGCACCTGAACCTTCTGCTCGGCCTGCGCCAGCGCAGCCTGGCAATCACGGGTCAGACCGATGCCTTGCTCAAAAGCGGTCAACGAGTCTTCCAGCGACAGCTCGCCGTTCTCCAGGCGCTCGACCAGCGTTTGCAGGTCGGCGAGGGATTGTTCGAAATCCAGTGCAGCTTTTTTGCGGGCCATGGCGGCGATTTCCGGTAGACGTTAAACCGGCGCGACACTAGCAGATAGGGGGGAGAGGGGCAAATGGGCGGGGTATTTGGCGCAGCCGTTGCGGGGTAAAAGCCACGTTGATGTCAGAACCTGTTGACGATCGATCCACTTTTCGGTCCGTCGTCCAGCCGCGGGCGTGATCCTCGCCGCAAATTTAGTTGTATCTGATTGTTAAAAACCGTCCATATCGCTAACCTTCGCGCTTTCTACGACCCAATAACCACGGGTCTTTTTGACGAAACACAGTTTTTTGATCTGTAACGCGCCGAGGACCGGGCGCAAGGTTTCGTTATGCATGGCAGGAGGCGTCACATGCGTTGTTTTCTTTCACTGCTGATCACACTGGTCTGCGCCTCGGCTGCCTGGGCAGGGCCCACGGCCGAAGTGTCGGAACCGGTGGGTGGCTGGCGCTATAACGGCCTGCTGGACCGCAGTGAAAACCCTCAAGTCGCCTATCCCACACCGCCCATCGATCGGGGCGTGCAGCGCAATCGCACGATGATCGAGGGGCAGCTCAAGGCCATTGGCACGCTACGCGGGCCCCACACTCTCGCGGTCAACGGCAATCCCCTGAATCTGTACACCGATGACAACGGGCGTTTCACCCGACCGTATGCGTTCGGTGCCGGTTCCAACAGCGTCGAAGTTCGTAGTTCCGAAGGCAAGTCGCTCAAGCGCGTGCAGTTCTATGAAGCGAATAACCTGCGCACCCCGGCGCGGATTCGCGTGGTGCTGGGTTGGGACGATCCGAAGGCCGAACTCGATCTGCACATCATTACTCCCGATGGCCAGCATGCGTTCTTCGCCCATACGACGTTGACCAATGGCGGTGGCCTCGACCCGGATGGTGTCGATGGCCCTGGCCCGGAAATGTTCACCATGACTGCACCGATGCATGGCACCTATCTGGTTTACGTGAACTATTGGGGCAACTTCGGCAGCGGCGGCTATAACTTCGATGAGTCCAGCAACCAGAACGAGGTGATCACCTCGCAGATCAATCTGGTGCTCAACGAAAACACCGTCGACGAAAAACGCGAGACGTTCATCGTACCCTTGCGGGCCATCGGTGATCTGTTGCTGGTCAAGACTTTCAACTATTGAACATCCCGCACCACGGATGAATTGCCGAGCTTTGGGAACATGAGCGTGAACATGAGCGATAACACGATTTCACCGGCCGATTCCCCGGCCGCCGGCGCACCTGCGGCCAACACCTCTCGTCGTTGGCCGGCGCTGCTGATCGCGCTGTGCCTGGTGGCCGGCGTGGCGGGCGGGTTGGGATGGTTCATGCACAAACCCAAGGCGCCGCCTGCGCAGTTGGCCAGTGACAAACTGGGCATGAGCCGGCCGGACGGTCTGCTGGAAACCCGTTCCTTGAGCCAGTTGCCCAAGGACTTGCTGACAGTGCCATTTCTCAAGGAAACCCTGACCGAAGATTTCGTCTTCTATTACGAAGCCCATGCGGATCGCCTCGGGTTGATCGGCAGTCTGCGCCGGATCATTTACGAGCATGACCTCAAGTTGCAGGACAGCCTGATCGAACAGCTATTCGATCAGCCAGCAGACGTGGCGCTGTGGCGTGGGGCGGATGGTCGCCTGAAGGACTTCCTGTTGGTGATGGATCGCGGTGGCCTGGCCAAGGTGCTGGAGCCGCTGGCTAAAGTGGCGCTGGATGATTCGCAGTTGAGCCAGCTTGGCGAGATGAAAGTCGCCGGCGATGTGGTGCCGGTTTTTCAACTTACCTACAACGCCGGCAAAGCCCTGGTGTTTGCTTCTCACGGCGACAAACTGGTGGTGCTGTCCAACCCGCGCAAGCTGTATGACATGGGCCATGGTCCGACCGACGAGCACGGCATGGTCTCGACCCAGGCGCTGGAAGCACTGCTGGGTGGTGAAAAACTCTTCCCCGAAGCCTTTGGGCTGCAACCTAAAGCCCCGGAGGTCAAACAACGCCTCTCGGTCAACTCCAGTGTATTAGCCATGGGCTACCAGCGCTTCATCCCGAACTTCGCCGGGCTGCGTTTCGACATGGACGACAAGGGCTGGCACAGTTTCCTAGCCATGGATGAGCTGGAAAACCAGCCGGACTTCGATTTCAAACCGATCTGGCAAGCCATGCCCATGGGCGCCAGCGCCTGCGTGGCCCTGCCGCTGGCCGCCGAACAACAAAAACCGCTGCTGGTGAAACTCGGCGCCGACGAAGCGGTAGCCCAGGCCCTGACCGACCATGTGGCCGGTGCCGCTGGCCTCTGCTGGTATGCCGACTCACGGTTGTACACGCCGTTGCTGGTCGCCAGCCTGAATGACAAGGACAGTGCCAAGCTCGACGGCGATCTGGGCAAGCTGTTTGGCTCGATGGTGGGCGCTTATGAACGCAACGTCGCCGAACACGCCTTTGCGGTGGTCGAGAAACAGCAAGGCGAAACCCATCGGTGGCAGCGCCAGGTCAGCTCCAACTTTGGCCAATACCCGGCCAAGGCAGCCGAGCAGCCTGCCGCAATCGCCGCCAAGGCATTCCTGCGGGTGAGCCTGGCGCGCCACGGCTCGACGCTGCTGTTCTCCCTCGACGACACACTGGTGGACAAGGCCCTCGGCACCCTCGACAAACGTTTCCCGCCACTGGCCGACGTGTTGCCGAAAGATCAGCTGACGCCGCTCTACTTTGGCCCGGATTCCATGGCACAGCTGATGCAGCGGGAAACCCTGGATAGCCTGCCGCAAGACATGGAGCCGGTTTTCTACAACGCCGCGCAAACCTACCTGATTCCGAAACTGCGCACGCTCGGCGGCTACGGCAAATACGCCCTGACATTGCCCAAAGGCAGCGAGCCCGATGGCCACTGGCAATGGCTGCCGCTGGAATGGAAAACCCTGTGACGGCACTCATCCGAGGCCTTGGCCTGCTGGCGCTGCTGCTCGGCACGCGGGCATTTGCCAGCGAAGCCGCGCCGCTTGACCCGCAGCAATCCCAGGTCTTTCGCGCCTGGTTCGTGCGCATCGCCCAGGAACAATTGACCCAGGGCCCGAGCCCGCGCTGGTTTCAGCAGGACTGCGCCGGACTGGTACGTTTCGCCGCCAACGAAGCGCTGAAAGTCCACGATGACAAATGGCTACGTAGCAATGGCCTGTCCAACCGCTACCTGCCGCCGGAACTGCAATTGAGCGACGCCCAGCGCGGTCTCGCGCAGCAATGGCAGCAGGGCGGTGGCAAGGTCGGACCTTACGTCAATGCCATCAAGCTGATTCAGTTCAACAGCCGTCTGGTGGGCCGCGACCTGGCCCAGGCCCGGCCTGGCGATCTGATGTTTTTCGATCAGGGCGACGACCAGCACCTGATGATCTGGATGGGCCGCTACATCGCCTATCACACCGGCACCACCACCCCAACCGACAACGGCATGCGCTCCGCAAGCCTGCAGCAACTCATGACATGGAAGGACACCCGATGGATTCCCGACGCAGCCAACCCCAACTTCATCGGCGTCTATCGACTGAACTTTCTCTCCCAATGATCGGTGCCCGCATGTTGCGCATTTGTTCAAGACTGCCCCTGTTGTTGGCCTTGCTGGCCCCCTTGGCCACGGTCAATGCTGATGATTCCGTCGAGCCCAGCGGCTACACGGCGGTGGCCGGTGAAAGTTTTTTCCTGTTGGCCGACAGCAGTTTTGCCAGTGACGAGCAGGCGATGGTTCGCCTCGAAGCGCCGGGCCGCGACTATCGCCGATACCGTATGGAGCCGTACGGCGGCGCGGACATTCGGGTCTATCGGATCGACAAGCCGCTGGATTTCCTCAAGCGTCAGAAGAACCTGCACCGCGTGGTCAGCGACGGCCAGTTCAAGGGTGAAGGCCTGTCGAACACCCTCGCTTACCTGTGGGATAGCTGGTACCGCAAATCCCGTCGGGTGATGCAGCGAGCGTTTTCTTACGAGTCTCGCAAACAGGTCACCGAGCAAGTGCCGGAACTGAAGATGGGCACCGCCATCGTCGCGCGCACGCCTTACGACGCGCAGCCGCAATTTGCCTTGATTCCGGGTTTGCCGGTGGTCAGCCAATTTCGTTATCCGCTGTGGGAGGCCAAGCCGATCCAGCCACCTGCGGGTGTGAACCTGGCGGGTTCTTCCAGCGAGTTCATCAGTGTCGCGCCGGGTAATGTCTACATCCCGCTGGGTAACCTGAAGCCGGGGCTGTATCTGGTGGAGGCGCTGATCGGCAAGTACCGTGCGACCACTATGGTGTTCGTCTCCAACACCGTGGCCGTGAGCAAGATTGCTGGCGATGAACTACTGGTCTGGGCTGCACGCAAACATGAAGGCAGTTCGGTGCCCAAGGTCAATGTGTTGTGGACCGATGGCCTGGGTGTCATGAGCAGTGGCGCCACGGATGCCGATGGTTTGCTGCGTCTGAAACATGTCAGCCCGGAGCGTTCCTTCGTGATCGGCGAAGACGAAGAGGGCGGGGTGTTTGTCTCCGAGAACTTCTATTACGACAGTGAAATCTACGACACCAAACTCTATGCATTCACCGACCGTCCGCTCTATCGGCCGGGGGATTGGGTGTCGCTGAAAATCGTGGGTCGCGAGTTCAAGAACGCCCGGGATTCGGTGCTGCCAGCGGCTGCCGACGTCAACGTCAGCGTGCTGGATGCCACCGGTACCGTGCTGCAATCGTTGGCGTTGAAGCTGGATTCCAAGGCCGGTACCCAGGGACGCTTCCAGTTGCCGGAAAACGCTGTGGCCGGTGGTTATGAGCTGCGCTTCAGCTACAAGGATCAGGCCTACAGCAGTGCCTTTCGCGTTGCTGAATACATCAAGCCGCACTTCGAGATTTCCCTGAGTCTGGCCAAACAGGATTACCGCACCGGCGAACCGGTCAAGGGTAGCCTCGTGCTGCTGTACCCGGACGGCAAGCCCGTGGCCAACGCCAAGTTGAGCCTGAGCCTGCGCGCCCAGCAACTGTCGATGGTCGATAACGAGCTGCAATACCTCGGGCAATTCCCGGTGGAGCTGACCAGCACCGAACTGACCACCGATGCCAAGGGCAACGCCACGCTCGACCTGCCGGCCGCCGAGAAACCGAGTCGCTACATGCTCACGGTGTTCGCCAGCGACGGCGCGGCGTATCGGGTCAAGACCACCAAGGAAATCCTCATCGACCGCGGCGCCGCAAGTTTTCGCTTGAGCGCGCCGCAGCGCTTCAGTGCGGTAGGCGACAAGGTTGCATTCAGCTACGCCAACGAGGGTGGCAGCGAGCAGGGCAAAGCGCTGAGCCCGAGCACCTACAGCTGGGTGCGCCTGGAAGACCAGACCCAGGGCGAGGGCAAGCTCGCGGCCGCGGATAAAGGTTTTGCTCTGACGTTCGATCGCCCTGGTACCTACAACCTGACGTTGAAGGATGACCACGGTCGTGCGCTGGGCGGCACCGGCCATTCGGTCACCGGCGACGGGGTCAAAGCCGTACCAGGCACTGTGGAAATCGTTCTCGACAAACCCGAGTACAAGGCGGGCGATGAAGCGCTGGCACTGATCACGTTCCCCGAGCCGGTCAGTGATGCCCTGTTGTCTCTGGAGCGCGACAAAGTCGAGGCCACGGCATTGCTGTCCAAGGGCGGCGACTGGCTGAAAATGGAAAAACTCAGCCCCACGCAGTACCGCGCGCGGATTGCGGTGAAGGACACGTTCGCCCCGAACCTGACCTTCTCCGTGCTCTACACCAAGGGCGGCCAGTACAGCTTCCAGAACATCGGCATCAAAGTCGTCGCGCCGCAGATCGACGTGACCATTGCCACCGACAAGGACAGCTACCAGCCGGGCGACACCGTGTCGGTGGACCTGACCACCCGGTTCGCCGGCAAGCCGGTTCCGGCGCACCTGACGGTCAGCGTGGTGGATGAAATGATTTACGCGTTGCAACCGGAAGTCGCGCCGACCATCGACCAGTTCTTCTACCACCCACGGCGCAACAACGTGCGCACCAGCGCCAGCCTGTCGTTCATCAGCTACGACGTGGCCTTGCCGGGCAGCCCTGGCGCGCCAGGCAAGGCCAACCGTAGCGAGCGCGGAGTGAAAGTGCTGGAGCGACCACGCCGCGAAGACGTCGACACGGCGGCGTGGCAGCCGGAGTTGATGACCGACGCCAACGGCAAGACCCGTTTCACCTTCAAGATGCCCGACTCCCTTACCCGCTGGCGCATCACCGCCCGGGCCATTGCCGATGACGGTCAGGTCGGTCAGAAGAAGCAATTCGTGCGCTCGGACAAACCGCTGTACCTGAAGTGGAGCGGGCCCAGCAAATTCCGCAGCGGCGACAAACCGGATCTCGGGGTGTTCGCTTTCAGCCAGTCCGAGAAACCGGTCAAGGCCGAGCTGGTGAGCCATTACGGCGGCATCGATCAGCGTGTGCCGGTGACCCTGAACAACGGCATCAACTACATCGCGCTACCCGCCTTTGCATTGGCCAGTGGCGAGTGGACCGCCGAGCTGGTGCAGAATGGCAAAACTGCAGACGCCCTGGCCGTGCGCTTGACCGCGACCGGTGAAGGTTGGCAAGTGACTCAAAGCCAAAGTCTGGATGTGCTCGGCGGCGATACACCGCTGACCCTGCCGGCGGATGCCAGCGATATCCGCCTGCGGCTGGATGACAGCCCGCAAGCACTGTTCCGTTCGGCCGCAGGCGACCTGTTGAGCTACCCGTACGGTGGCGTCGAGCAGACCGCCAGTCGTTTGCTGCCGCTGAGCATCGCTTACCCGACCTTGTCATCGAACCCGCGGATTCGCGACCGCTTGCGGCTGATCATGCAGAACAGCCGTCTGCGGCTGGTGCAAATGGCCGGGCCTTCCGCGTGCTTCACCTGGTGGGGCCAGGATGGCGAGCCGGACGCGTTCCTCACCGCTTACGCTTATTACGCCGACTGGTACGCCAGCAAGGCGCTGGATCTGAGTCTGCCGCCGGAGCACTGGCAGCAGGTGCTGGAGATCTACGCAAAACAGGCGAAGGACACGCCGCTGTTGCAGCGAGCGCTGATTGTGTCGTTCGCCCGGCAGATGCAATTGCCGGTGAATACGTTGCTCAGCGGTTTGATGGAAGATCTGGCGAAAGCCGGCGAGGGCAATGCTGCAAACCTGATGGACGAGGGGCAAGACAGCATCGTCATGAGCGATCCGGACTCGGCGCTGGGTCTGGCCAGTGCTCGCGTGCTGACCGCATCGATGGCCGTACAGGCGAAGGTCAATCTGCCGGACGCTTTCAATCGGCAATTGGCGGATGCCCGGCAACGTTTGGCCGCCAGCTCCCAGCCATTTGTCGAAGCCTTGAACCTGTCGCTGCAACCCTTCGATCAGGCACGCGCGACAGCGTTGTTGCAACGTCTGTTGCCGCAGCAATCGACCCTGGAGCGTGCTTTGGCGCTGACCTGGTTGCAACGCAGCATCGAACAGGCTTCACCCGCCGTTGCATTGACACCGGGTGAAGGCTGGAAGCAAGGGCAGGGCGCTACCGGCGAAATCTACTGGCAGTGGCAAGGTGCGCAAGTGCCTGGCGTGTTGTCCCTGACCGGCGCCCAGGAGCGTCCGCTGCGGGCCGCGTTGAGCTTCCAGAGCAAGCAACCGGCATTCGATCCGATGGCCGTGACCATCACTCGTCGCCTGTCGCGGCTGGTGCCGGGTGACGAAGCCTTCAACTTCAAGCTGGAAGCGGTCGGCGCCCAGCCATTGTCCAGTGACAGCCTGTACCTGGACGAAGTGATCATCGCCAGCAACGCCGCGAAGCCACTGCGCTACGGCATGCTCGAAGTGCCGCTGCCACCCGGTGCGGATGTAGAGCGTACGACCTGGGGCATCAAGCTCATGGGCAAGGCCGGCAGCGAGCCGAGCTCGCTGGAAAAGGCCCGTTTCGAACCGGGACAATTGGCCTACGCGATTCCGGTCGATGCCCTGAGCGGTGAATTGCGCTTGCGTCATCTGGTGCGCTTCTCGCAAAAAGGCCAGTTCAACCTGCCGCCGGTACGCTTTACCCAGGTCTATGCGCCACAGCACCAGGCCCTGGAACAGAAGCCGGCCCTCGGCCAGATCACGGTTAAATGACATGATCCGGCCTCTGGTCTGGTGGCTGCTGTGTCTGCTCCCTGCGCTGGCCACGGCGCAGGACGAGCCGCTGCGCCTGGCTTTGAAAGGTGAGTTGCTGCAGTTGAGCCGGACTCAGGTGATGGCGCGCGAGCCGTTGCCGCAGACGCTGCAAACGCCGCTGGGGAGTGTATGGAAGCTGTTCGTTTACGGGTGGCTGGTCGATACCGGCGCTCGTGAGCCGGTTTATGAGTGTCGCGGGCAGTCGAAAGAAGAAGTGTATTGCTGCACCGCTGGCGCGAGCATTGGGCGGGATCAGGCGTTGGCGAAATCCTGCGGGCTGTATTTCGAGCCGCAGCGGTTGGGTATTACTGACGCCGGTTGGCGGGAATATTGGCAGGCGCGTCAGGCGCCGGAGTGGTTGCTGGATTTGCCGTCGTTGCAGCCGCAAACCCGGGTTTCGGTGGCTGAGTTGTTAAAGGCCCTGGCGCTGATGCCGGCGCAGGATCAGGCCCGTCGAGTGTTGCTGGATGTGGTGTTGAACGCTGCTGATGGCAACGCCGTGGGTGAACTCGGTGGCCGCCTGCGAGTGAAAACCTGGAGTTGGCTGGGGGATCAGGACCCATCGTCGCGTCAGGGCGGGTTCGCCGGATGGCTGGCGGACGGAACACCGATCTGGGCCGGCGGGCGGGGCACCAGCCAGAAGGTCCTGCGTAACTACGCAGAGGCGCTGTCCAGCGTGTTGCCGTCCACTTGGCCTGCGCAAGCGGGGCGATGCGTCGAAGTCAGCCTGTTCTCCCGCTATCCACTGCAACGCGTGCTCTCGGGTGATCGCGTGGCGCCCCCCGGCCCCTTGCAGGGCGACTACCGCGTCGAGTTCGTCAACGGTAACCAACTCGACATCCACAGCGATGGCGAGCTGTTTCTATTGAAGGACGGCCCTTCACAAAAGCTGGTCGCGCGCCTGGACCGCGAAGAATACGTCGCTCGCGTCCTCCAGCGCGAAGCCAGGCCCGAGCCCGCCGAAGCGGCCAAAGCCCTGGCCGTCGCGATCCGCACCTACCTGCTGCAAAATGCCACCCGCAGCGGTGACTGCCTGAGCATCGACGACAGCAGCAGTCGTCAGCGCGTCGCCCCGCGCCCGGCCGCGGCGGACTCGCGCAACATTGCCGCCTGGACCAGCGACCTGGTGCTTGCCGGCAGCACCGTCACTTACCACTCCGATCAGACCGGCACAGACAAACTCTCCTGGCAGCAAGCCGTCGAACAAGCCAGTGCCGGCCAGCGCTACGACGCGATTCTGCTTCACGCCTACCCGCGCGCGAGCCTCAGCCGTTGGGACAATCCCGTCGCCTCCTGCGAGGCCCTGCCCGCCGCACAAGACTGGCTGCAGAAGCAGCGCCGCAGCTGGCGCCAACGCCTTGAAAGCGAAGTCGGCTACAACGAAGTCAGCACCTTCGCCGTCTGCCGCCTCGCCTTCGGTCACCCTTATGTCGACCGCGAACGTCAGCGCATTTACGTGCGCGGCGTGCTGTCGCTACAGGATCGCCTGGACCTGACTCACGAATACTTGCACCTGGCCTTCGATGCGCACCCCAACGGCCAGGACGAAACCTACATCGAAGGGCTTGCCCGCCACCTTTTACTGGAATAGGCCATGAAACATCGTTATCCACAGGTCATCCTGTTCCTTTGCGCTTTGACTGCATTGCCTATGGCGATGGCAGCCGATGCCGTCAAACTCGACACTCCTGTCGGCGGCTGGCGCATCGGTGCCGCCGAAGGTGAAGGCGAAAACTTCCGTCAGACCGTCAACTACCCGGCTTCCTCGGTCAACACCCCGGTGGGCCAGGCCAACACCGCTCGCATTAGCGGTCAAATCAAAGCCACGCCCAAGCGCAACGAGCCCGGAAAACTCATCGTCAACGGCGTCAGCATGCCGCTGAAACTCGACCCCGCCGGACATTTCGACCGCCCGTTTTCATTCCCCAATGGCAGCAATAGCGTCGAAGTCCGCAGCCCCGACGGTCAGCAACGCCACCGCACTCAATTCCTCCACCTCAGCGGCGGTGCGACCCCGGCCAAACTGCGGGTCCTGCTGTCCTGGGACAGCGATAACACCGATCTGGATTTGCACCTCATCACCCCTGATGGCGCACACATCTGGTACGGCGACCGTGTGGCGCCCAATGGCGCGGCGCTGGATGTCGACGTCACCACCGGATACGGGCCGGAGATTTTTTCCATGCCGGCGCCGATCAAGGGGCAATACCTGGTGTATCTGAATTACTTTGGAGGCGGCTATCGCAGTGGCGAGGAGGGCCAGGAGAATGCTGTGCAGCCGCTGACGACAGCGCAGGTGACGGTGATTACAGAAGAGGGAACGCCTGACGAGAAGATGCAGACGTTTGTCGTGCCGATGCGGGCGGTGGGGGAGTTGACGCTGGTTCGGGCGTTTAGTTATCCGTGAGGGGGAGGGTAGCTGATCTGATACCGAGTACTACGACCGCCCCCTGGCAAACGCATCAGGCAGCCTTTCTCCAGCAACTCCGTCAAGTGTCGGGTTGCGGTGGCTTTGGATACTTTTGCCACGGCTTGATACTGGGCAGCGCTGATGCCGTTCTCAAAGCCGTTCTCGCCGCCATCGAGCAAGCGATTGAGTACTTTGACTTGTTCTGAAGACAGCGGATGTTCTCGATGCTGTTGCCAGAAACGCGCTTTGCCGAGCACGCGGTCGATACGAACCATAGCCTGTTGAAGGCTGCGCAATAGTGTTTGCAGAAACCACTCCAGCCACTCGGTGATATCAAGCGTGGCTTTCTGAGAGGTCTCCAGCATCCGGTAATAACCGCTGCGATCATCCAGGATACTGGCGGACATGGCGTAGAAACGGATGACCTGGTTTTCGCCTTGAGCGAGCGCCAAGTCAGTGAGGGCACGGGTCAAACGCCCGTTGCCATCGTCGAACGGATGGAGGGTCACAAACCAGAAGTGCGCGATGCCGGCACGGAGCAATGGATCGAGTTGTGTCTTGGTGCGGCTGGTTTCGAACCAGTCGAGGAAGGCATCCAACTGCTGCTCCAAGCCGTCCCGCGCAGGGGCCTCGAAATGAACGGTCGGCTTATCCAGGCGACCGGAAACCACCTGCATCGGCTCATCTCCACGCAAGGCGCCGACACGGATATTGCGTGCATTGAAGTCTTCTTCCTGAGCAGGGAACAACCACTCATGCCAGCGCAGCAGGCGTTCAAGGTTCAGCGGCTCGGCGAAATGCTGGGTGGCATCCAGCATCAACTCCGCCAACCCTTCACTGCGCTTGCTCACGCGACTGTCGCCGACGTCTTCCAGGCCCAGACGTCGGGCCAGTGAAGAGCGGACCGAACCCACATTAAGCTGTTCGCCTTCGATGGCGGATGAGGTCACGATGTTCTGAAGTAACGAATCCAGCTCACTTTGTGCGGTCAGTTCCGCCCCCACATAACTGGACATCCCCAGCAAGCGACCTTGCGCCAGCACGCACTCGCGCAACAGCGGCGACAAGCGCTCGGACTGCCAGTGAAAGTGCGGCCAATCGGGCTGTTGCCAGATCCAGCAAGGATGGTCCATGGGGAAGGGCTCTTGAGTGTGAGCCGAATAAGGAGGTTATTCGGCTCATTTGATGAGCCGATTGTGTGAGCTATTCGGCTCACCGTCCAGTAGATCGTCAGTGCGCCTGGCGATTCAGAAGAAACGATCGGCCATCACTCAATCACTCTGATCCGCTGTGGACAGCACGTCATTGATCTTCCAGCAGCCATTGTTCTTGACCAGCAACACATCAACGATCTGGGTTGTATCGGGCGTATTGCCCAGTGTCACCTGCTCCCTGGCTGAGGCTCCCTGCACGAGTGGCTCACTGACCTTGATGTGGGTGAGCCATTCTTCCATGTAGTCTTGAGCCTTGATGAAATAGTCCTCTTCGAGCCCATCCGGGCTGGTCATCTGCTTTTTGATCTTGTCGATCAGCTCGTCCGAAACGTACTGCTTCATCTGCGCAACATCTTCGGTCAACGGATCTTTTCCAGCGCTGAAGCTTTGCAGGTACCCGTTATAGAAAGCTTCGGCCACGGGCTTGGGGGAGCTGGCGCAGTCGGCGAAGGCAACAGGGGGATGAAAAACCGCTGCGGCGAACAGCAGGGAAAGCCACTTTCTCATGGTTGTGTCCTTACAGACTCGTTGGGATTGGGCGAGGCGTGGGGCATCCGCCGAGCCCGTTCAGGCGCCGGATAGGTTGAGCGCTTTGGGGAAGGGCAGTCAATGGATGGCTTATGGAGTGGCGCGGGAATGGTCCACGTCCACCGAACCGCAAGATTCTGGTTATCCGTGAGACCGTCTTACGTCGACACACTTTGTGATTTTTATTTTCTCAAGGTCGGGAGTACTCAAGGGCGTCGCCTATAGAACAGGAATGCCCTTACGTGAATGATCTCACCTCCACCTCGTTGTCCCCTGATGCAAGCTTTAATGAAATCACACAACTAATTGTTACCGCTCGCCAGAGGGCGGTGCAGGCGGTCAATACCGAGTTGATCGAGTTGTATTGGCGGGTAGGGGCATATATCAGCCGCAAGATCGAAGCCGCAGAATGGGGCGATGGTGTGGTCAGCCAGTTGGCGGAACATCTTGCTTTGACTCAGCCGGGATTGCGTGGTTTTACCCGTCGTAATTTGTTTCGGATGCGGCAGTTTTACGAGGTTTACCGTGCTAAAGAGAAAGTGTCAGCACTGCTGACACAATTACCCTGGAGCCATAATCTGATAATTCTCAGTCAGAGCAAGCAGTCTGAAGAGCGCGAGTTTTACCTGCGTATGGCGATTCAGGAAACATGGTCAAGTCGAGAGCTGGAGCGCCAGATCAAATCAGCCTTGTTCGAGCGTTCGCTTACCCAGCCCGCAAAAGTCTCAGCGGTGCTGAGACAAACTCATCCTGAAGCGTTGAGTGTGTTCAAGGATGCCTATGTGGTCGAATTCCTCGGTCTGGTGCAAGGGCATACCGAAGCCGAGCTGCACACAGGGTTGCTGCGCCAGTTGAGGGACTTTTTGATTGAGTTGGGACGGGACTTTTGCTTTGTCGGTTCAGAGTTTCCGCTTCAGGTCGGTGACCGTGACTTTGCCCTGGATCTGCTGTTCTTCCATCGTGGGCTGAACTGTCTGGTGGCGATCGAACTCAAGGTCGGGCGCTTCGAGCCAGAGTATCTGGGGAAACTGGACTTCTACCTTGAGGCTCTGGACCGCAATGTCCGCAAACCCCATGAAAACCCGGCGCTTGGTGTACTGCTGTGTGCCAGCAAGGACAATGAGGTGGTCGAGTACGCTCTCAACCGTTCACTTTCACCGGCATTGATCTCGGAGTACCAGACGCAATTGCCGGACAAGAAGTTGTTACAGGCCAAGCTGCACGAGTTCTATGCCCTTAATGGTGGCGAGTCCTGAAGCTTTCCAACAGACATTAAAAAGCCGGCTTGTGGGCGGCGTTATTGTTGGTTTATGGCCTTGTTTTACTGGTGTATGCGGTCACTTGAAATTTTGTCCCCCCATTTGTCCCCCCATCTCGTTTGTGCGTGACTGATTCTGTCCTGAAATTTGTTCCATTGGAGGCATAAAAAATGGCAAGTCGGGTGACTGCCCCAGCAAGCCTCGGACAGGGGAAAGAAGGTGAGAGTTAGGACCGGCCGTAAGCGTCCGGACAACACGCCTTCCTGATCCCACTGCTTAGGGCGATGGTGTCCACCTATTTTAAGCGGTGATCTTTTCATGACCGTCGAATCAGACGTATCAGCGATGTTTCTCGGACCGGCCTAGCCCCCCCCCAATCGTGGTGTCAACCGGCTCAGCTTTGCCGAAAGAGGCATCTCAATCAGTTGTGCCTGAGCCGAAGCTGCCAAACGTTGTTCACGTAACATTGTAGCGGTTGCCTGCCACTAGGCTACCGTTGGATACCAACGACAACGTTTTCTGAGGAATTGGAATGAACGAGTTGCTGCATGCATCGGGAGCGGTGATAGCACTTTGGCTGGAGACAAAACTTCCTTCGCTAAGCCCGAAGTGGTGGGTCGACAATGTCTTTAACCGTTTGACCTTTCAGCAGCAACGACTCGTCGAGGAGAAACGCATCCAGTCTCTCACGGGGCTTGACTTAGCCGCTATCCTTCGCGTGCTTGATCAGAACTGGACCGAATTGGCAGGGGCCGAGCCACTCCCGAGAGAGGCGAGAAATTGGGTCAAGGAGATGCAAAGCGTTCGCAATCGGTGGGCTCATGCTCCTGCAGGTGGCTTGAACTCCACGGACGCTTATCGAGACGCCGATACTCTGAAGCGGTTCCTTTACGTCATTAATGCTGGTGATGCTCTTCTAAACCGAGTCGAAGAGTTCAAGCAAGCTACTCTGGCCAGGATGGCATCGCAAATTCAAGTGCCAGCAGCGTCAACACAGGGCTCTGCCCAGGCCGTCCTACCTGCAGAGAGCCCCGCGCCCGCGCCAAAATCGGCACAAAAGTTTTCAGTTGGAGAGCTACTCTGCTTGCGCTCGAATCCAAGCGCCGTGTTCCCCGTTTTGGAGGTGCTTCCGAGCGTAGAGGCAGAGACCCGCTACCGGGTCTTCGAGAATGGTGCGAGGCAGATTTACTATGAAAGCCAGCTCCAAGCATTGGATGAGCCAACTGAAAGCCATAAGGTCCTGACCGCGACCGAGCTCTCCGCAATGCTCAGTGCAGTGCAACTATCCTCGCCGTCGGCCTCTGCACTCTACTCATTGAATTCCGGCCGTGTTCGGTTTGTTCCGTACCAGTACCGACCGATATTCAAGCTCATTCGAGCAGATCGGCCACGCCTGCTTGTTGCAGACGAAGTTGGTGTGGGTAAGACAATCGAGGCTGGGCTCATCCTCAAGGAGTTGCAGGCCCGTAGTGATATCAAGTCCGTCCTCATCATCTGCCCAAAAGCCCTTGTAGCGGAGCGCAAGTGGGAACTGGAAATGAAGCGCTTTGATGAGCACTTCGTCGCGTTCGACGGTTCACTGCTCCGCCACTGTATTAAGGAAACACACCTCAGTGGTGAGTGGCCTGCCCAATACGAGAAAGCCATTCTTCCGACCTCACTGTTCGATGGCGATTTGCTCTTTGGCAAGCCGGGTAAGGGGAAGTCGCGAGACCTTGGTCTGCTTGAGCTAGATCCCTCACCGAAGTTCGACCTAGTTATCGTTGATGAAGCGCATCACATCCGCAATGCAGATACGTTTCTGCACCAAGCAGTGCGCTACTTTGCGGATAATGCGGAGGCGGTGGTATTTCTTTCGGCTACCCCGGTGCAACTTGGTCGTCAAGACCTCTACACGCTGCTCAACGTTCTGCGCCCCGACGTCATCATTGATCCGGCAAGCTTCAACCAGATGGCTGAGCCTAACCAGTTTATCAACACCGGCATTCAGGCCTGCCGTCGGGGAAGGTCAGGCTGGACAGAGGAAGTGCGGGAGCAACTTCGTAGCGTTGCCAGCACTACTTGGGGGCGCGAGGTGCTCGCGGTGAGCCCGGGGTTCCAGCACATCTATGATGGGCTAGCCGAAGGGGCTGAGGACGGCGCTGCTCGCATTAAGACCATCCAGGCCCTGGAAGAACTCTACACTTTTAGTTCGCTTATCAATCGAACCAGGCGCCGTGACATCGGTGAGTTCACGACCCGAAAGGCTGAGACGGTTACCACCGAGTTCACGCCTAACCAAAGGGCTCTTCATGACGACCTGCTTTCCGTCATCGCCCGAATTCTTGCTCGACTGCATGGCAATCAGAACGTCAAATTCATGATGACAACGATCAGCCGACAAGCTGCGAGCAGCTTATATGGCTTGGCTCCAGCTCTCGAGGACATCCTTTTGGGCAAGCTCGCCCGTCTTGAAGCCGAGGACGATGGTGAAGACGTTGAAGAGCGGTCCTTCGACTTCGTGGGCCAAATTACCGAGGACATCGAGTCGCTTGTTGAGCGGGCCAAGTGTCTGGATCCGAAGGACCCGAAGGCAGAAGCCTTCATGAAGGTGGTCACTGACAAACTGGCCATGCCACGTAACAAGGTCTTGGTCTTCAGTACCTTCAGACACACCCTTCACTATCTCGTTCGCAAGCTGAAGGCGGCCAACATCCGCTTTGGTCTAGTGCACGGTGGCATCTCCGATGAAAACCGTGCGTCGCTGCGCTACCGTTTCTCTTTGCCGAAGGAAGATGAAGACGCAATCGATGTGCTCTTATCCTCGGAGGTCGGTTGTGAAGGTTTGGACTTCCAGTTCTGCGACTGCCTCATCAACTTCGATCTGCCGTGGAACCCGATGCGAATCGAGCAACGCATTGGCCGTATCGACCGCTATGGGCAGCAAAGCGATGCGGTGGGCATCTTCAACCTGGTCACTCCTGGGACCATTGATGCGGAAATTTATGACCGCTGCCTATCTCGCATCGGAGTGTTCCAGCATGCCATTGGCGGCAATGAGGAAATCCTGGGGGACATCACGCGAGAGCTTCACAGCATCGCCGAGACCTTCAGCCTCAGCGAAGAGGAACGGGCCCAACGACTTCAGCAGCTGTCCGACAATAAGATTCGACAAATCGAGGAAGAGCAGCGCCTCGAAGAGCGTCAGGGTGAGCTATTCGGACTCAATATCGCTGCGGCGAGCTGGGAACAGCGTCTGGCGCAGTCCCGAAACCATTGGCTTGAACCTCATGCGCTTAGCCGTGCGGTGGCATCCTATCTAGGCCGACGTCTTGGCAAAGAGCAGGATTTCCTACTTGGGGACAAACCACTGAAAACCTTGCGTCTCAGCCAAGAGGCCCGCGCTACGTTGCTCGAGGACTTCCGCAAGCTTCCACGTTCAACAGACCCGATGCATCGAGGATGGGAGAGGTGGCTCAAAGGCTCTGTGCCAACGCTGCAAGCCACGTTCGAGCAGGAATGTGCTGTAGAAAATCCATCAGCGGTACTTCTCTCCCTTGGGCACCCGTTGCTCCGCCAAGCGGCGGCCTTCCTCAAAGAGGCGGAGGTGGTCATCGTCAAGGTTTCGGTTATGCACGAGACTTTGCCTGTTGGCACGCATCCATTTGCGCTTTACCGCTGGTATAGGCAGGGCGTGAAGCACGATGAAGAACTGGTGCCTGTGGCTGCTGAAGCATCCATCGCAGAGGCACTTCTGGAGTTACTTCAAGGGGCAACTGACGCGCCTAGCGTTGAGGTGCTATCGCAGCAAGTCTGGGATGGCCTGGATGGCGTCCATCACCAGCTGTGGCTGGCAAAGTCGACACAGCATTCCGAAGACAATCGACAGCTTGTTGGTGTTCGAATTCAGAGCCTGACGGCCAGCTTTACCGCTCGCAAGGCCTTGCTGGAAGAACAGATAGGACGTGCCACGAACGACAAAATTCGTGTGATGAGGCAGGCAGAGCTAGAGCGCGCGCAAGTCGACTTTGACATACGCATCGCCGCCTTACGTCGGGCAGCCGAAAGTGGCGACATCCGAGCCACACCAACTGTGTTCGGTATTCTGGAAGTGCGGAGACCGGTATGAGCGTCATTCAGACAATCGCAAGTCAACGTAAGAAGCTGCTCGATGGCCTAGATGCCAACGAAGGCGATATCAACCTTCGCATCTTTGAGGACTTCTACCCCGACGAAGCCCACTTCATTTACGAGCTCCTACAAAACGCTGAGGATGCTGGGGCCTCTGAGGTTTCGTTTGAACTGTTACCTCATTCCTGTGCGTTCGAACACAACGGAACTCGCCACTTCAACGAGCAAGACATTCGCGGCATCACCGGGATCTTCAATAGCAGCAAGAAGGATAGTCCCGATAAGATTGGCAAGTTTGGGGTTGGGTTCAAGTCAGTGTTTGTATACACGGATTCCCCTGTCGTCTACTCCAAGGACTACAGCTTCAAGATTTTGAAGCTGGTTCTCCCTCAACAAGTTCCTCCCAAGCGGGGCTTGGGTGAGCGGACACGCTTCGAGTTTCCGTTCAACAACCCCAAGAAGGATGTCGAGATCGCGTATGCCGAGGTCAAGGCTGGCCTCGAGCAGCTCTCCGAGACGACTCTTCTGTTTCTCAACAACCTTCGATACATCAAGTGGAAAGTCGGAGCCCAAGAAGGTGCGGTTCTTCGCGAGGAACACTCGGAATCGCATGTCGAGGTGCTTAAACTTGTCGATGGCAAGGAGGTCCTCAGTTTGCACTGGCTACGTTTCAGCGCTCCAGTGCAGGACCTTACTCGCTTCTCTGCACCTGTTGACGGAGTTGAGCGCCAGAAAGTAATAGTTGCATTCGAGCTCGCATTGACCAGCGATACAAATTCCTTCGACAAGAGCAAGCCGCTTGCTGAGCAGGTTAAGATCATCCCCGCAATAAAGGGCAAGGTATCAGTTTTCTTCCCTGCTGAAAAAGAGACATCCGGACTGCGATTCCACTTACATGGGCCCTTTGTCCCCGAACTGAGCCGAGCCAGCATCAAAAATTCTCCGGAGAACCTTCCTCTCTTCGACCAACTGGCAGTTGTTACTGCGAAGGCCTTGCACAAAGTCAAGGAAGTCGGCCTCCTGACGGGTGAGTTCCTAGCCGTGCTCCCAAACAACGATGACCCACTTCCGGAACGTTATCAGGTCATACGCAAAGCGGTCCTAGAGGAGATGCGTAAGACTCCACTGGTGCCAACATATGGGGGAGGCTTCGCTCCGGCGGCGCGCCTATGTCAGGCGCGTGCGTCGCTCAAGTCGCTCCTGCCTGCAGAGGACTTGGCGTTTGTGACCGAGCG
This sequence comes from Pseudomonas sp. GW822-FHT04C11, assembly GCF_058800905.1. Taxonomy (NCBI): domain Bacteria; kingdom Pseudomonadati; phylum Pseudomonadota; class Gammaproteobacteria; order Pseudomonadales; family Pseudomonadaceae; genus Pseudomonas; species Pseudomonas sp. GW822-FHT04C11. The sequence goes on from NZ_JBXAMS010000010.1 coordinate 96,504, forward strand.
TAGAGACGAGCCAGATTGGGCAATTGGTGCTACGCAGAGGAACAGCAATCAAGATAGGCTCCTGGCAAGCCTGGGAATACCGAGCGTGGATACCGAGGATCTCAAGAAATTCTTCGAGTCCAAGGCTCGAAAGAGCAACTATTCCTGGGATGAGTTCGAGCTGAGTCCGAGTGTCCTTAGCTGGCTCGAGACAAAGTCATTTGAATGGCTTCAATCGTTGTACGAGTTGCTACATAAGCACTGCGAAGCCCAGGGCGACTATGGCAGTCTGCGAGATGTCTATTTCGTCAAGCTCACGTCAGGAAATTGGGGGACTGGTTCCATCGCTTACTTTCAGACGGGGCCAGTCAGCGAAACTGACCCGTATTATCGGGTGGACGACCGCATTCTTACGACTGGGATCCTGAAGGCAAAGCAGCAGGATGCAAGGCTGTTCTTGGAGCGAATTGGCGTTCGTGAACCCAATGAGGTCGACGAGATGATCCGGTTACTATGGTCTCGGTATCAGGAGAGTACATCACCTCCGAGCGATAAGGCCTACCTTGAGGACCTCGAGAGGATGATTGCCCTCTTGGAGAAAAACCCGCTTCTGAAGGGTATATTTGCGAAGGCCCGCATCTTCAAGATTGCATCATTGTCCGCGCAGTGGGTGACGGCAAGCCAGGTCTACTTGGACTCCCCATTCATGCGAACAGAACTCAAAATATTCTACGAATTGACCGTCGACCAGAAGCAAAAGCGCTGGCCGCTGGACTCATGGTACTTGTCTTGTGGTATTCCCGCAGAAAATATTTCACGCTTTGCCGCGCAAGTTGGCTGCCAGAAAGAGTTTGACGAGCTCTGCACGATAGCCAGTTGTAGGAACAACCCTAACTGGATATACCTGTCGCAGGCAGCAGGAGCCCGCCGCTCAGGCAACTCCATTAACCTTGACTTTGCCCTGACAGCTGAGGCTTTGCTGTTGTTGAATTCGAAAAAAACGGAGGCTGCGCTGTTGGTGTGGCAGGCGCTACGTCGGAGCGATACTGCATCGCCGTCCATTCTCAAGGCGCGCTACCAGTTAACTGATAAGGGTGGTTCCCGCTATGCAGACTCGCAGCTCGTATGTGTGCTAAAGGATCTTGCATGGATCCCGCAGACAGACGGTTCTTTCGTCAAGCCAAGGGCTGCAACTGCTGCTCGCTTGCCCAAAGGCTTCGCAGTCGATACCGGATTCAAGTGGCTGGAAGCACTTGGGTTCGGGACGGATGACAAGAGGCGAACTGCTGACGATGCCATTCGTGCTACGCACCGAGTTGAGCTCGGGTTCAAGTCGGAAGAGGAATTACATCGAGCGCAAGCCTTCACCAAGCTTCCGATCGAAGAACAGCAGCGTATCTTGGACTTGGCTTCAAAGGGTAGTCCGGAGCCAGTCGAGCTTCCTGAACGATCAGTTCGTAATCCTGAGCTTCGCCAGAAGCGTGTGGGGGAGGAGGCAAGAGAGACGCCTGATAAGACTTCTGTGCAGCAGCAGCGCTCGGTGCAATTGGGGGCAGCTGAGGCTAAGTCTGCAGCAAAGGTCTACCTCGCAGACCAGTACATTAACTCCAACGGGCAGATGATTTGCCAGGCCTGTATGGGCGAACTGCCGTTCAAGTTGCCCACGGGGGAGTACTACTTCGAGGCAGTGGAGCTAGTGGCTGACTCACCCAAGCGCTACCGTGAGGCATACCTTGCACTTTGCCCAAATCACGCCGCCGCGTACCAATACTCCAACGCACAGCGAAACTCTATGGGCGACCTCGTGGCCACGGCCGCTGGCAATGAAATCGAGGTGGCCCTGGGCGGCTACGTGACGACTCTCTATTTCACGGAGATGCATCTGGCCGACGCTAAAGCGTGTCTGAACTGGGAAGAGAGCGAGGAATAGGATAGGGGCACGTTGAAGGGCAGTTGCATGTAACAATGCCTTATTCCCCATTCCCCGATGACTGGCGGATTAAGGTATATAGTCGCTCACCGGTAGCATTGGCTTTTGCCATGGATGCTAGTTCGCACTCCCAGACAACGAATACCCTCCATCCCCTTGCTTCTAACTCCGCTCTTACAAACTCATCGCGTGCGACATTTTTCTCGAATTTCGCTAACCAAAATGTGGTGTTGCTCTTGGGAGTCGTTGCCGTTTTGCAGCCAGTGTGGTTGTGCCAGAAGCATCCATGAACGAACACTACGGCCTTGTATCGTGGGAACACTAGATCCGGCTTTCCAGGCAAGTTAGTAGCATGCAGCCGGTAACGAAGGCCATGCCCATGGAGGACCTTGCGTAATGAAAGTTCGGGCTGAGTGTCCTTGCTCCTTATGCGTGACATCCTTTCTGAGCGCTCTGCAGGTGAAAGGAAATCGGTCATTCCAGGCCTCCTGCCTAGGCCCTGCTGATGCAGGGCCTAGCATTGCTCAAGTTTGACTTGTGAGTTCGAAGAACGGTAATCCCCGCATGACCTCGCCAGCCACGTCGAATGACTTATAGAGGCAATGGTGGTTGGGCAAGGTCTTTACACGTTCCGATAGTTCGGCAAGGTCCGATGTGAAGCCCAATGCGCTAAGCTCGGCGGGAGTAGCGTTAGGAACCTTGTGGATGAACCAGGTCAACAAAGGCTCCCTGTAGTCGGTTGCTCCAGCCTTGAAGTGTTTAAGGTACTGGGAAGCAAGGATAACGCCCGTCCCGAATTCACGGCCCTGCAATAGCAGCTTGCGGAGCACGTCGAATTCATAGCGCATTATGTTGTCCGCTTCATCCACTAGAAGGTACGAGTCGATGGCCCGCAGTTGCGGATCGCTGCCTACAAAGGGGTGCTTGGGGGTTCTGAGCATGTTCTCGTAGAACATATTCAGCATGATAGCAACGAGCATGTTTTTGCTCTTGTCATCCTGTCCAATGGAGTCCAGAGAGATCACCACTACACCATCGAAGAATTTATCGAAAGGAATAGTTTCTGAAGTGGACCGGGAAAATACCTCCCTGTCCACGAGGTCGTCGATTATCGCCATCGGCGAGTCCGACTTTCCGTCAAGGATCTCTTGATACTCCCTATGGATGTCGTAGATCGTAGGTTGGTGGCCAAGCGCTTTGGCCGCCTCGTAGGCATTGCGAACTGCTCCCTTGAGCTTGCTAAGTTGCACAGGACCCATTCCCGAGTAAATCTTGTCGAGGACATCGGCAAAGAACCGGAATCTATCCAACCATGGTGCCGTAGACTCTCCCATGCCCGTAGTATCGAAGAGGTTCAGGGGCAGGTGATGGGGCTTTACTACCTTGGCTCCTGTTGCAGTGACAAAGTCCTCGCTGCTGTAGTCGCGTTTGTAATCGAAGATCAAGAATCGTGGCTTGATCCCACGGTTTTCCTGTCTGGATCTGGATATCTGTGTGATCAAGGATTTGAGGAATTGGGTCTTGCCCGTCCCAAGGTCGCCCACCACACCGATGTTTAACTGGTTAAGCCGCGTGTCGGATATGTTTAAGGCGAGCGCTCGTGGCTCGAAGCCATCCACGGTCTTCCCAACGGACAGAATAACTCCACTACCTGACTCTTCAGGTGTTGAGAGAGGCACCCTCACGCTCATGTCTCCTGAATATTCTCCGGTAATCGGCTGAGGTGCAATAATGTCCTCGACTAGCACTGGCTTGGTAGGTTGCTCGCCTGCCCTCTGGGCTATATCGACCTGTGAAGTGGAGGCTGCTGGAGCTTGCTTAGGGGGCAAGAGCCCCCAATCGCCCACTTTCGCGCGCACTGCTTCGTAGAACGACTGTGCATCTTTTCCGGCTACGATACGACCTGCGTCCTGGCTTGAGATGACAATTGTCTCATCATAGTTGTCGCCATCACGATCATGCGGACCACTCTGGGTTGAGCCGTCAATTACGATAAGTCGGCCCCTTAAATCCAAGCCGGGCCTCGAGTCAGGGTCGAGTATTGCTGCGGCGATGCGTTCGTGGTAGGTGGCCCAGCGGCTAGCCTGTCCCGCGACGGCCTGATGCTGGCTGTAGACACGTAAGCCAAAGCCAACCATCGAAAGTAGTAGGTGCTGATAGGCTAGGCGCCATGCCACAGATTTACTAGCGCGCTCCTCGATGGCTTGCAAAAGTGTGGAGAGTGCCCTTGCTTGGGAAAGGGCTTCGACGGCATCGTTGGCCCCGAACACGCTACCCTGGCGGCACTTGACCTCTATAGGGGTAAGGTGAAGATGGACTCCATCGCCACAGGCCCGCACGCCGACGACAAGTAAGTCGGGACGTGACAGTGAGGTGTCCTTGCGCTCCTTGCCGAGGGAGCGGGCAAGGTCAGCAAGATAACCTCTGAAGGGATCGACGGGGACGATTATTGCAATCGTGCAATCGTCTGGCGAACCGGCGAGTACCGGCAGCAGGCTGTTCTGGTTTCCTTCTACACGGAACTGGTCCTGAAGGAGTCGGACCGCGAGGAAGAGGCCAAGGTCACCTGTGGCACCTGTATCGTCCCCAGAGAGGCCGCGCACAGTGGGGATACCCCTCCTGGCGACCTCCAGAAGGATTTGCTCGACCTTGTCGTCTTCTAGATCCTCGCACCCGGGAAGAGGCTTCAAGACCCGGCGCAAGGCGTCACGATCGGCTTGCTTGACCTGCGACAGGAGGTAATAGCCGCTAGTATCGCCTGCGCGATGGGAGTACGAAGGGAGGTCGTAGTCCCAAAGGTAGGTACCTTTGATCCAGCCACCCAAAAAGCAAGCAGGATCGATTGCAGAAGATGAGACTGCAACGTAACCGGCGCTGTTTTCCTCAAGCATGTCGGATACTGCATGGACACTAGGCGAGAACTGTAGGCCAACCTTTCCGTCCCTAAGCTTTTCTACCATGAGCATGCATGCTGAAACCTTGTCGGCGAACGGTTCGCCGGAAGGAGGCATCTGAAGTCCTTGACGGGACTCGCTCAGGAAGGAACCTTGAAGCTGGCGCCTTACCCGGTGCCTGATGAGGCCGCCAGCCCCCATGGGTGAGAGCATGCCGACTTCTTTGGACTCAGGTTGTGCCGAGTTCATTTGGGCAATGATACCTAGATCAGGTTTCGCACCGATGGGTTGCTTGTCATACCAACGGACATGGTTATCGGTGTCCTCGGAGAGGTTGGCGATCGTAGCCTGATCTGGTCTTCCGGAAGTCCTAGTATCGAACACCTCCAAAATCCGCACGCCGACACTTTGTTTAGGGGTGTCCGTGTCCCCGTTACCGAACCGCTTGGTGCACCAGTGGGCCAAGCCTTCGTTGCAGGCATCAGTGCTGCCACCTGCGCTGGACACTACCAGGCTGACGATGGGCTTTGCTGCCAGAAGGTTGGTGACATCGTCGAGAGCGCGAGAAACCTGTGCTGGACTGAACCCACTTGAGATGCCACCTACCGTTAGCCCGAAGGTGTTGTCGAACGGGGGGCGGCGGGTCCGATCGGGTAATAAGCCCAGGCGGGAGCCATTCCATAGGACAGACCAGTAGTCGGAGCTGCACTCGACTGACAGGAAGTCGATCCGGTCTATGCCACTTGGAGACTGCAATGAAATTGTCAGTAGGTCGGGGACGCAATCAGGGTCAAGGATGCTCGCAGCAGGGCAGGGGCAGGGGGAGTCGCCTTCTACCTCGTCCCACAGCACTTTCTGGGCGAGACAATGCCATGCAAGACGCAATGGATGTAGGGGGGAAAGGATGATAGCGTCTGGAGCTCTACTCAGGGTACGTCCGTCTGGTTCTAGCGAGCAGACCGCCACGGTATCTATCCAGCAAGCGATGTCCGAGTCTGCCCCAAGCCAAGACATGTATGCCTCAAGGTAGGTTTCGACGAGTATGCGGAACCCTTCGTCGTCTGATAGCCAGGCTCCTAATGGCGCGGACTCGAGGAGTCCCGATTGGTCATCGCTGCCTCGTATATATTTCGCAATCTCCAGGCGGGCCTCCACGAATCCCTTTGGCGGTTGGAAGCTCATTGCATCGGGGCGCGGGTCGTGCAGGAATCGGCCTTGCGAGAGTATTGGACCATGAGGGGCATCCCAGTCAGGAGGAGCCCATCTGGATGCGTAGTCATCTGCTATCACCAGAGGTCTGAACGACTTGGCTACGTTCTGCTCTTCTAGTATCCATGACTGCAAACTTGAGGATCGGGCATTCCGGTCGAGATGGACGACGGCCTTGGTGTCGAATTTCTCGAGATGTCGGCGGTTCAGCTTGATTAGACGCTCGAATTCACTCCGGCAGCCTTCCTCCTTTGCTTCATCGCAAGCAAGGTAGACTCTGCAGACTTGAGGGTTGGCCTCGACCGGTATCTTGAAGGTTATGTCCAACTGATATTTGCCGTCGGCCTCCACTTCCACCAGGTACTCGTCTTCTCCAACCAGACGAGCCTCGATGGATTGCCGCTGCTCCTCTAGCTCAGTAGCATCGTCCGGCATGCCTTCCACGTTGCCAATGATTGCGCCTGGCGATAGATGGAGACGCAACTCATATCGCCCCGAACCAGGCAGCGATAGGGATGTCTCCCAGACCGGCGTCGCAGTGTTCTTGCGGGGCTTCTTCGGAGGTGACAGTTTTGTCGCTAACCTACAGGTTACAAGTATCCCGGGTTTCCAGTTTATTAGGGAAATAACCCGTATACTTGCGGGCTTGCAGCCCTCAGAGGTGACCTTATAGGTTATGGGGGTCTTGTGTGCGGGTGGGAGTAGGTCTGTGTGCTGGGTAACTCCGTTAGAGGCTGCTTGCAATGGCGTTGGCGCCTTGCCATAGGAGCCTCCAGCTAGCAGGAACTCTTCTGGTTGGCTGTCATCGCTCGTAGAGATGGCTAGCTCGACCATGTCACGTACTACCGCTGGTAAGCCCTTGGTCGCTGGAATAACACTATTCGTGCACCGGATGCTGATCTCTCCAACCACTTCATCGGGCTCATCGGCAAGCAGATCCGTCCACTGCTCTATAGTGAGCAGTTTCCACCAGGATGGCGGAGGAGTGAGCTCAAGGGCCTTTCCAGGCAGATAGAAGGCCTCAGTAGCGCGTTCAAAGGCAGTAGGGATGTCGCAACTCGCTTGGAGGTGGAGGAGCAACTCCCGCAGAGCTTGGGCTATATCGTCAGGGGCGCTTTGTGCAAGGCGTTCGATGCCAGTCTTGAAGCCATCTGCAAGCTCATCGGCAATTTTTCCTAGGACTGAGAGCTGGGCCTTCGACGAGATCCCATCTCCTTTCATCGGCGGGAGACCGCATGCCAGGGCAAGCGCCTTTCCAGATGAGAGGCCTTGATGGGAGGTCTCGATCGAATAGATGCGAGATAGCATGCGCCATGAGGCACTGTGGTTTGCTTGATCAGGATCCACTTCGTCGATGGAGTCTGCGGCTGCGCGCACTAATTGCTTGGCATCGTCTCTTTGCGAATCCTCTATACCTGCAACGAGCAACGCCTTATTAACGGCTTGCTGCACAAAACCGTCTTCCCACCATTTGTCGAAATTTGCGCTCATGCCGAACACGTCGCTTGAGGACTCAATCGAGAGGTTATTGTGCTGGCCTGCAGGAACTAGGGCGACGAAGCTGGAGTTGTTTGGATCATTTCGTACATCCAGTAAGTGGTCATTATCACATTTGCCGGACTCACCTATTCTGAGCTTATGGCCTTTTAGGTGGCCATCTGGGCACTGGAGCAGTACTGGTAGAGTCACCAAGCTACCGTCTATTCCAGACATAACTTGAATTCCCCCGTCGAGAACTAGCTCGTCGTAGACTCGCTCGAGTATTTCGAGGGGGGGGCCGCGGAAGATTAGCCGGTATTCAAATTTGTTACCGCTAAGCCCTTGTGTGGCGCCCACAGCTTTTTCACGGACAATTGATGCAAGCCACTGTGCAAGTCTATTCATGTTCGCTTCCCTGGATGACTTGGCTTGTGTGGAAAGGCGGCAACAGCAGCATGCCGCTTTCAGCGTCTGGGCTATCTAGCACGAGACCGAGCATCCTAAGTTGGTGCCCCAGGTCGTTCCTGGCAATGTCGTGTTTGTCTACGGCAACGCCGTAGGCCTCGAGGTGTAGTCCTAGTCTATGGATTGAGCGAGGTCCGACCATCCCAGCGAGTGCGCAATGGACCAAGGCAAGAACGGCTACAGGTCCAAGGGAGACGATCCAAGGGCTGGAGGGGCTGCTGCCTTTCTTTTTGAGGATGTATCCCTGATCGTACCCTCTGAGTAGCGGGACTGCTGCCTGGCGTTGCCCTAATGCGTGCCTCGCGAACTCCAGCAAATTGGAGCCTATGCCTTTCCTGCATAGCAACGCGCGCGCCTCTTGCTCGCGTATGTCGGTAATGGTTTCCAGGGTGCCCGCGTTGACAAGTGCATCTCGATGCTTCTGGATATGCTGGCAAAGCGCAGCAATACCTTTGCTTGATGAAAGGTCTCCCTCGTAGGGCGCTCCTATTTGCTTGAGTGACCAAAGGAGTGCATTAATCCCTAGTCTGGCATTCAGGTAGCTGGAGACCTTGTCCTTGATACCCTGGAGGGCTTTCCCTCCGTATGCCATGTACTGGGGAGCTTCCGGGAAAATTGCATTCCTTGCCTCTTGCTCGTTAGGAGTCACGCCATTGGTAAGTGCTGCCAATAGACAGCTCCAGATCCTCGCGTGGACGTCACAGAGCCATGTCACATGGGAAACTGCTCCTAGGCGCAACACTGCCTCTAGCAAGCTGGTCCATTGCCGGCGAGTCATGGCGTCTTTCGCCTGCATGATAGCCAGCAGGTCTTTGGTGAATCGTCTGGAGGGCAGGAACTGGACTTCCAGAAAGTCTGAAGCTTCGAGTGTTGCCGCTTCCTCATCAGGGATCGGCGCTAGAGCCCAGGTGGTTGCCCCTTGATTCCACGACGATGTCTCTTGCTCGAGCCAGCGGGCGAAAACATCGTCTTCGTCGTTGACACTCAGAGCTTCAAATAGGCTTTTCCAAAGGCGCTGTGCTGATTCCTGATCCTTTGAGCCTAGGCAGACCATGCGGCGTATCAAGCTGCCGGCTGGCCAGGAGTTACTGCTTAGCCGAGCGGAGCCGGAGAAGAGCGCTGCTCCTGATACTAGGGGGGTGACCTGCAGGAACCGCTTGGAGGATTGGTTGGGGAGCTTTGGGCTCTCCAGTATTCCATGAAGCACGGTATTCCAGGCCTCAACGCCTACTACCGCACCGTTGGGGGGCAGCTGGCTTTTTTCACGAAGTTTTTGGATGCGTTTGTCCAAGTCGCGTCCCGCCTGCGGCACGCTGCCCTCGCTTGCTGATGCAAAGCCTATAGTCCGGTAGAGCGAGGCAAGTAGGACCTCCGAGCTCGCATATTCCGGTGCCGGGCTTATTGCTAGGGCCGATTTCTGGTAGGTACTGTGGGAGAACCGCCAGGGGGCCTGCTTGAAGTCCATAAGGCTCATACGACATCTTCCTTGCTTGCGACGAAGCCATTCCATGAACGACCTATTACAGTGCCATCTGCTCCAACACGGATTTTGGCATCGTCCAACAGATTCTTGTCTCGGACGATGGGCCCTGATAGCCGAGCTTTCGTTGTATCCAGCAGGGCCAAGACTGTGCGCGGGAGAGATGCAGGTGATAGCCCTCTTTCCAGTTCCTTCACAGCCTTGAACAAGTCATAGGTCAGGGGAATTGGCTGGGCAGATTGCCCTTGACCTACCCCGAGGTAGCAGATTGGCGGGCGGGGGCGTCCTGCAGTGTCCTGAGGTAGCATTTTGACCGTCCGCAGCGGGACGACCAATGTCGCCTGGCGTTGCCTTGGTGGAAGTGGCTGTCCAAAGGTGGTGGTTAGCGACACCTCGAATTCCTTGCCAGTATTCAGCAGGTCCTTCACTTGTTTTACGACTTCGAATAGGTGCTGGTGCTTGTCGTTATCTTCAACGACCTGCTGGAAAGCCTGCAGAATTTGGAAGTCTGCGACTACAGCCGTTCGGGTACATATGCTGCGACGAACTAGGCGGCAAGCAAAGTCGCGTAGGATGTGTTGGACACGGCTGGCCGCTACAGGCCTCCTGCGTCGGATAATTGGCAAGGAAAGCATGGCGTCCGCATTGGAAAGTCGCTTGAGTAGCTCAAGCTCGTTTTGCGATAGCACTTGATACTTGCGGATGAACTCTATGCCGCCGGCGAGGGAGCGGCTAAAGCGAATGTCGAGGTCGCCGAGGCCAATCGTGCTGCGGCTACTTACCGCGACCACGCTGTCGGGACTTGCGAATGCTGGGTCTAAGGTGTCGACGAGTCCTTCCAACAAAGGCGCAATTGTCGCTGGAAGGTAATGTGTCTTGCGCTCTGCAAGGAAATGCACAAGGCCCATCAGAGTTCGCCCTTCCTCGGCATCTAGCGCCTTCTCGAGGCCTAGGTCCTTGATGTCACTGCGGAGCGAGGTAGCCACATCCTTGTCCCAACGATGGAATAACGCATGCTGGTAGCCTGATGTCGCCAGGTGGAAAATCGCCGTGAGTGTTTGCCTGCTGTGCTTTTTTGTCCCCGCTGCCTTCTGGTCAAGTTCGACGAGGTTCTCTGCCCATTGGCAGGGCGTTGATTGGTGTGTGTGCCTTGCCGGGTCGTGGACTACAGGATGGTGCCCGGCCAGCAAGTACGAGGTAAGGGAGAAAAGGTCACGGAAGCTCCAGCGCTTGCCGCTAGCTAGCTCGTACCAGCGCAATATCTTCAGTAGCGCTGTCCGTTGCTCGTCTCGGGCTAGGATGGCCTGGCTGGTACAGAAGGGGCATTTTTCGCCCGCAGGACATGCTCCCTTTGCAAGCCACATTTCGGATGCAGTAGCTTGGCCGAGGAGTATTTCCGCTGGTGCAGAAGTTACGTCATCAGGCTTGACTAGAAGGGACTCGGCATCCATTGGCCAGACTGCAATCGATGGGAAACCTTCAAGTGGCCAGCATGAGGGGGCATCGTATGCCAGGCTCACAGCCCTGGTAACAGCTTCGAGGATGGCGCGCGGCTTTTCCAGGTTGTTGTCGATAGCATGGATCAGCGCATCATCGAGAACGCCACGGTTAACGCAGCATAGATAAGCTTGGGATGGTGGCCCATCCAGCAGCCTGTCGAGCTCTTCGATGAGGAGTGCTGGTGCAGTGCTCCCCTCGTGACCAGCTGTCGAAGTGGCGTCCTGAACAATATCCAAGCTCAGACTACTGTCGAATCTTGAAAGGCTTCCAGCATCGACGCTTACTATTCGTGGGACTTTGAAGCCGGCAGATGGATGGAACGCCTTTGACAGCTCTTCGATGAGCCGTCCCCCACAGCCTAGGCTCGCATCTAGCCAATGGATAGTGGACTCGATCGCTTCGGTCTTTCCATTACCTGGTCCACCAACCAGAAGGATAATCCTCGGGATGCTAATACTGTCTGCCGGAAGCTTTTCGGCCCAGGCTTGGAGCCGGGCGAGAAGGCTTGTCCTTAGTAATAGTTTGTTAGGCTGGCCGCTTTCTTTGTCTAAAAGCCGCTTCACTCCCCCCGAGTGATGGCCGGCCCAGTCGACAAGGGCTGCGGGGTAGCGCGCCCTTTCCATTTGGGTGCTATCCATTCCCCTCGACTCCTATGTTTTCAAGCTATGGCTAAGATTTCTTGTTCTACTTCATTGGCTGTTTGTTGACTAGCTCCCGCCAAGGCCTCTTCCAGTACCGACCTGATGGCTAGGCCAATCGCTCTTGCAAGGTAAGGAGGGACAGCGTTGCCCACCTGCGTGTAGCGCGGGCATTCCTTAGTCCGTTGGCTACCACCCGTGGTGAATTTGCCGCGGAACTGGAACCAGTCGGGAAACGATTGCAGTCGTGCAGACTCTCGGACGGTCAATATCCTGGGCTCGCTGTAATGGAGCACGTCGTCGGGCAACGTTGTTATTGTTGGTGCTGGGTTGCCCGCTCGCATTAGGCAGATACGGTGCTTCTTGAGACCATATTTTTCCCTTTGAGCCAAGTTCATTACAACACCCTTGACGCACTCAGGGTCCTGAATGATTTTCATGAACCGTTCCCTGATCTCGGGCTTGTGTTTTGCTAGGCGTACACTGTCCATGGAACCATCGCCCCCCTGATGCATGAGGGCTTGGTAATGTGTCCGAGGACCTGCATAGGCGAGCTCTTCGAAGCCGGTGCGAGAAGAGGGGTCAGTGCATGGTCTGGTCCCTACGTGCTCAATTTCCAGATCAGAAATGGCGTCCCAAGCGCTGACCATATCTGGAAGGCCAAGCTCTTGCAGTTGCTTAACCCTAGACTCCTCTAGCAGCTCGAAGGCTCTGGTGGCGCCTCCACGAAGATGACGAGCAAGATCCTTGCGGACCCCGATTACGATTAGGCGTGGGCGCTTTTGGGGAACTCCGAATAGTGAGGAATCCAATATTCGACCGAGGACTTGATAGCCAACTCTGTCCAAGCTTTCGACAAGCTTGTCGTAGTAGGACTGGGGCTTCAGTTGGATGCCAAGGTCCTTCCAAGGTTTGGCATGCGCGACCTTCATGCCTGGTACGTTTTCCAGCACAAGGGCCGCTGGTTGAATGGCCTTGACCATTTCCACGTACTTCTCGAACAGTTTGTTTCGCGGGTCGGATTCCAGTCGCTTTCCAGCGAAGCTGAATCCTTGGCAGGGAGGACCTCCTGCAAGAACATGCACCTTGCCCTTGAGCTTGGAAAGCTCAAGTGGATGCTGCTCGAGAATTTCGTCGATGCCCCAGGCCTTTCTCTCCAGCCAAGAAGGCCAGGCGAACTGCGGCACGGGCACGTCACGTCCTTCGAGTAGGTTCGCCGACAGCGTAGAGAAGGCCATTTTGTCGCGCTCGACGGCAAAAACACCATTGAGTCCTGCGAGCGAAAGACCAAGCGAGAGGCCTCCACAGCCCGCAAAAAGATCTGCAAACATCAAAGGTTGCCCGTGGGCGGGTAGCGGGGGGAGGGTCTCGATATTTTTCATGGGCTCCTGCCCGGATATGGCCATGTTCAGGGTAGGGAGCGTCTCGCGAAGCCCTTGGCTATCGCCTATATAGTCAGCCTGACGGTGGTCTTTTTTCGCCACCGATGCTTGAGGCTTGCTCGGCAAGCTGTCTAGAGGTAGCTCGATAGGCGTCGAGGGGGCAATAGTGATGGATAATGGATTGCCCCGCAAGCAAACGCTATTGCTTGGCTTGCCTGGGCGCTGGCTTGGTTTGAGATTGCAGGTTTTACTTATGTTGTTGAATTCATCTAGAAATATTGCATGGGCTAAGTCCGGGGCGTCGCTTGGTGGTACCCACATGGTTGAGCTCCTTCAGCCGATTTGAAAACCGAGCAATCTCTAATAAGGTGGCATGATCTAGTGATCTAAAGCTGTCGAAAGCAACTCATTTCGCCCTGTCCACGTAGCGGGACAGGGCTCAATTCGATGATAGGGAGCGATTACCTACGTCTTGGCATAGTTGAACTCTTATCAGGGCAGCCCTGATGCTGGCCTAGGCAGACGCCAACCAAGGGAGGGTGTCGAAGAGTAAGTAGTTAGGTTCAGCTGCATTGGGAGGCATGGTTTGGGCTGGCTACTGTGATTATGTACAGTATCTGTCTTGGGAAGAATTATGCAAGGCGCGCTCGTCGACTGGCGCGTAGCTCACTGATCTAAGGCGCTCTGGGCCGCAAAACCAGCATGGCCTCCCCCCAAGCTTGTATCCGCCAACGATGCGACGCGGGATGTGTTCCCGACGGCGGTGCAAGAGTTGCTGAAGAGGGATGCAAGGGGCAAACCTGCAGAATTCGACCAGAACCTAAGTTTTCGGTAGAGCAGATCAAAAAAATGAATTTAGGCAGGCAGGAGGCATTTCAGGCTCCTGTCTGCTTTATGTCGTAGCAAGAAAGACCTGGAGCGAGGTGGACGGGAGCAAAGGCACACAACCAATTGTGCGAGTGCTTGGCCAGCAAGGCAGTATGCTTAGATCGCTGCTGAGCTTGGGGGAAAGAGGGGGGCGTGGTTACCGTCGCTGGTAACCACGCCCCTTTTATCAACATTGCAAAAATGGTGGAGGCATGGATTTCTGTGGTCAGTTAGGTTGTCTGCCTTCTGTACACCACCGTTCCCATTCACCAAACTGGTCACTGGTTATCATGGCATCCTCTCCTTTTTCCTTGTGAAAGGCTTCAACCCACTTGGTTGAGCATGAATCATCCCCAGTCGAGGCCACGGTAGAGTTTTCAGTTTTACGCTCGTTATCCGGATACCACACTTCCTGTTTGTAGTTACCAGAGTTAATAAGACCGCCGTTCTCATCCCACTCTTGGGATGGGCCGTCCTTTATGCCATTCACCATGGTAACGAACTTCATAGGCTTTCCGTTCTCGTGCCACGTTTTGACTAGTCCTGTTTTCATGCCGTTTACAAACGGGACTTCAGCAGTGAGCACACCCTCTGCGTTCCAGAGTCTCATAGGGCTTACATAGAAGCCGTCTTTAGTGGTGACGTGATAAGTCATTTTTCCTGTGTTTTCGTCCCAAGAAACTTGATCTCCGTCGGCCTTTCCATTGACAGAGCGGTACTCACCGACCAGCTTGCCAGTGTGAGGGCCGTATATCTCAGTCTTGCCGTCCCCTAAATCATTCTTGAAGTTAGTTTTGGCTAATAGAGTGGCTCCGTCTGGAGCATAAACGTCTACCTCCCCATTAAGATTGCCTGCGTCATATTGGGCTGTGTAGCGCTTCAGAGTTGTGTTGGGCTTGTAGCAGATAGTTTGGCCGGACAGGTAGCCTTCTTTGACCTCAGAGGTGCATATTAAATACCGTCCATAGATGAGGTTTTCAGTTGCTTTGTATCTATCCATGGTTTGGTTGTAGCTAACAAGAAAGTCATTAAAGGCGTTTGCAACGCGGATAGTGCTTTCGGGCATGTTCGTAACAAGTCCGGTAAACGGTTTGTTCTCCGTGCCTTCGTATATTTTCCCATTCGAAATTTGAACGTTTCTAAAATCTAGCTCACTGGAGCCGCAGCCCGTCAGGGAGAGAAGTCCCACTGATACGGCGAGTAGAGAGAGGTATTTCATTGCGTTACGTCCTTGAGTTTTTTCTAAGGAATTTCGGGGATGCAAATGTGGAAAGTAAACGGAAGGGCTAAAGGCAAACAGGTTTTACGAAATTGCTGGCCTAAAAAAGGGTCGTAAATGCCGTGGCTGTAAAAGCATCATAGCGCGACGATTTCTGCTATGGCAAGAATCTCTGCGAACCTTGATAAAGACGACAATCTAGTGAAGCTTGGTGCGGCAGTTCGCGCACGGCGGCTGGCGCAGACCCTGTCGCAAGAAGCCCTGGCTGACGCTTCCGGGATTGATCGTTCCCACATGGGAAAGATTGAGCGTGGGGAGAGGAACGTTACATTTCTGAACATTCTTCGGATTGCGACGGCTATGCACTGCAAGCCGTCTGATCTGCTCATTGACGCTGGGCTCTGATACTTTACCCGGCAACAGTTTCAGCGTTTTATTCCAAGTTACCTGTCAATGTCGCAGACGGCTCAGATGCCCTTGGAAGAGGGGAGTAATTTCCAGAACAGCAAGCATGTTAACGCTACTGTTATGAATAAAAATGGGAAGCGCAGAATCAGGGTGACCGTCAGCACAAATGCGCCGGAGCCAGCCAGAATCGCGATAAAAGTAAACACTAGAAAAACGAATCGAAGCAGTGACATGGTTGTGTCGCTCCTGCTGACTTGGTAGAGAGATGGCGCGGAAATTGGGTCCTGTCGTTCAACAGAGCCAGTTTTTCGGTCGTTCTGGGTGCCGTGTCTGCACGTCCTTTATGTCGGATACTTGATGTTGGTATGCAGTCGATTTTCCATGAAGCCCCCGCTGGGCAAAAAACACCTAGCCAACGAATGCTAACCAGGCGTTTGCTGGGGCTGATGGCTTCACGCTACGAGTTGCAATGCTGCATCGAGTGCTTTCTGTTTGATTATTGCGCCTTGGCCAAACCACGCCGAATCCATTCGGTACTCTGAGCTCCTCGCCCGACGCTCATGATCGACATACTCCGTCACGGCGTTCAGTAACCCCCAGGCGGTGCCGCGAGCGGATTCCAGGGTGGCCCCTCGGCCTTGCCCCTCATACAGGCTTTGAACCTTACGCAGGGCTCGTTCATTCGGGAGGACTTCCGGGAGGGCCGCGTGGGGATGGGTGTCACACAGCACGTTCATAAAGAAGCCCGTGGCCTCCTGATACTGGACCTTGCGTTCGGCCAGGTGGCGCATCCGGTACATGAACTCGTCCCATTGCGAGACCGCGATCCCCAGCTGCTTTTTGACTAGTTGCGGATTAAAACGCGTGCTGTGCGGCACCTTGATGGCGTGAGTGGTGCCATTCAAGGCGATGCTCAAGGTGTTGTTGCAGACCACGCGAACGGTGGTGGGGGTGGCCGTGGTGGCCAATGTCCCATCGCAGGATGTCGCCAGCAGCAGATAGCCATTGATTTGATCGTTGCCCTTCAAGGAGCTCGATTGGCCGGTGCGGGCCAATGCCCAGAACTTGCGTCCGCCTTTCAGTACGCCAGCGGTTTCCAACTCGTAACCCGAGACTTCGCTCAGGTCTCGGTAAAACTCCAGGACGTCACGTGGCTGCACGACCTGATAGCGATTGGAGACCACTGACAACGGGGCTTTGGTGTCGGAGCGATACAGCACCTTTTGTTCCGGGAACGAGTGAATAGTGCCCAGGTGACCTACTGCGTCCGACTTGAAATGAACAGGGCTTTCCTGAATCTGCCAGTTCATGCCAGCTTCACGCTGCCATATTTCCAGAGGTTGTTTCGGCGAAAGTGCGGAGCCAAGGCCATGCCAAGGAGCATTACCAACGTATGCCATTTGTTCAACGAGATGTGCCATGAGGGCGATTCCTTTGGGTATAGATCGGCATAAATGCTGCGTAGAACGCAGCACTGGCCGGGGTTAATTGGGGGAGATGAGGGAGCTGATTAAGTGGGCAGGTTGAAGCGGTGGCCACAAATGAGGCAGAGGTTGTTGGCTAGCACATGGCGATCCAGCTTTTCGCCAAGTTGAGCGCCAATAGCGCAGCCGCCGACACCGCCAGCCAGTCCACCGAGGATGGCGCCAGAGACTGTACCTATGGTGATGCCACGCGGGCCGGCAAGAGCGCCGATAGTGGCCCCTATTTGGCTGCCGGCGAGTGCGGAACTCGCTCCTCGTGCAGCACCGCCGACCGAACCAGCAATGGCACCAACCGTCATGGCTGTTCTGAGGGAAGCAATTTTTCTGGAGTTACAGCAAGGGCACTGAAATGACATGGTTTTGGATTCCATGGTGGATGTTCAGTGTCGTGATATAGGCGTGAAATGCGTTTCAATGTGGCGTTTGGAGCGAGGCAAGGTGCTCGTGACGTCATGAATGGTCAGTGCTCGCTAGCTAAAACGGGTCGGAGTTAGTTCCTATCGAATACGGGGTTAGTTCCTATGGTGCAGAGTTGGTTCTTTTCGTGCCATTGGAGGCCCTTGACCAAGGGGGTCAGCAAGGATCGCTTCGCCGATGAAAAACTACTTGAACACCCTATGACATGTTCAGGGACCAGCTCATCAGTGCATGCCTTCTGCTTGATCAGCGCCCACCCAAAAGGGGAGACGGTTGTGGAGTCCTGCCAGAAACCAACCTGCGCTTTCCGGCATAGAGGTGGGAGGTGAACTCGACGGCGAAGTTGATGGATTGATTCCGGCAGCTGCTAGGAAATCGTACGGCTCCAATCACTTGGATACCGTGCTCGCCGAATCCAGGCCGGAACAGGCTCTGGAATCGTGGAAAAAAATACTTGTCGCTGTAAGCCTTTTTGTTATGGCGAGCGAGACCTAAAGTCTCACCACTGCTAGACACATAACGAGAAGGCAAGTGATGAGCACACAACCTGTTTTCCACCCGAGGATTTTGCGCCTCAAGCAATTGACCGAGCGTATTGGCCTGGGGCGGTCAACGATCTACGACCGCATGGACGCCCAGTCGCCAAGGTACGACGCTACGTTTCCAAAACCGATCAAGCTGGGGGCTGCGGCCATTGGATGGATTGAGTCCGAGATCACGGCCTGGATTGAACAGCGCATCTCTGCCAAGGAGGTGCGGTAGTTGAAATGCCTCTCCACCGGGGGAAGACTGGAAAATACTCTTGCTGTTTTGTGCTGAATTCGAACATTAACTCCGTATAACTTTTTAATACGTATTTTTATTGCGAGGTCTACTGCTGGTAGTGCTTTGGTCGGGGGCGGCTTGCCTAAATAATTCTGGTTTATATGTTATTAGTATTATTAATGTTAGTAGCCTAGTGGTGAGGGGGTGGTATATATCGAAGTGGAGTGGAGTGGATTGACTTGACTGATGATCAAGTCAATCAGCAGTTGTCATTGGTGATTGAATGTCTGGAAATATGATGAGGTGTTTGTGGAGAGTGGTGACGATGAGCGCCATGCTGCGCTCGAGAGTAAGATTGATATGCATGTAAAAGGAGTAGGTCAAGTAGGTGCCCTGGATGTTGGGTTGATCTGTACGCTGAAGGATGTGTCATTGCTGGTGAAAAAGCTTATAGGCACGGATGAGGATGCTTTTAAGGTTTGTGTTGTGGATGAGTTTGATAATGCATGTCTGGAGAGTAATGCTCCAGGTAAGACACTGCTCAAGCTACTAAAAATTCACATCCCAAACGACAGTCGATTTAATTCGCTTTATAAATTTGAACCGTATATTGAAATGGCAGTGAATCACATTATAGAGTTCGGTCTGTATCAGATCCCTTTGTCACGACGAATCGAAATGCCCGTTAGTGACGCTCGAAAGCTCATGAGGCATTTGAACGGTTGTGTGGATAAGATTCGCCAGGAGGTCAAGTCTGAGAAGTTTCTATCCAAACTCAACAGCTATCAGCGTTCGAGCAATAAAAACCACAAGGAATTAACGGAGTACGTTGATGCGTTGTTTGAGCGCTATTCCAGACTGCTGGTGCTGAGGGTTGATCTTTCCTACCAAAAGCAGTACGCCAAAACTACGCAGGCTGAAGCTAAGCGGGATCGAAAACGGTTGTTCGAAAACACGAGGTCGAACAAATTGTTTGCCGATATGGTGGGCTGTATCTGGAAGCTGGAGCACGGTCCTGAGAAGGGTTTCCACTACCATGTGATGTTTTTCTTTGACGGTTCCAAGGTTCGAGAGGATATAACGAAAGCCAGCCTGATAGGCCGGTATTGGATTGATGTGGTAACGAAAGGTCGAGGCCTGTATTACAACTGCAATGCGGTTAAGTTTGTCTATAAGAGCTGTGGGATCGGCATGGTCGATCATGCTGATGCCCAGCTACGGGAGGGCTTGGGGAACGCGGTGGTTTACCTCACCAAAACGGACCTCTACATGAAGCTTCAAACTGAAGGGCGCGGTATGGGGAAAATGAATCGACCGCCCCCAAAAGATCCGCGAGGGAGGCCAAGAACTGCATTCTCTGCCGGAGAGTGACTACGCGAAAAGCTCTGATTTTCTCTGATAGTGACCAGGATTTTGGCTATAATTGTCAGATCAAGTCGGAGTTTTTAAATCTGATTATATTCTTTCTAGGACCGTTTGCTGTTGAACCAGGCACTGTTAACGAGCGCATCCTTAGGGATCCAGTTTTTTTCTAAAAGGACTCGAATGTTTGAGCTTTTTATGCCGCCAATACGATTGGTGTCAATGAAGTTTCCCAATGGCTCCTCTAATGCTGAAATCGCACTTGCTAGTGTTGGCCAGCCGCCTTCTGGTTTCATCTCATCTAGCAGTCTTGCCGCTTCCTGTTTGACTGGGAGGAAGTTTTTAATTCGGCCTTTGCCGTTCTCGCTGTTTTGTTTAGCGCGGCTGTTAGCTTCTATCTCACTGAGGATGGCTGCTGATTCTTCCATAATTCCACCAAGCATTAGGCTGGCCTCGTTATTAAAAGCCCATGCCCGGTCGCGGTCTTTATTCTCTTCGGCTGCTCTAGCCAGTTCAAGGTATAGGCATGCATATCTCACATGCTGGAGCAGTATGTTGATGTCTTCATCAAGCCCGTTGATTTCCTTATCAGTCTCGTAGACTTCATTGTCCCAATTCTCCATTAGCTTGCCTTGCAGTGCTGGGTCACTTGTGACGGAGCGGATGTCTTCTAACAATTTGAGATACTCTTCGAGCTCAAGTAGCGGTTCGAAGAAATGGTCTCGGAGAATCAAGTGATTTCTAGAGATGGCTGCGCGAGTTGTGGTATTGCCAATACGCTCATTCATCTGTGTTGCGAATTGGGTCGGCGATAATAGTGGTGGTTTAATTTTTTTCATTGCTTACCTCTTAACAATAGTCACTTAAATTGTGTTTGGGCTATATGTTATTTTGTTGGGCTCGTGAAGAATAAAATATCCACCTCTGGCCGATAAGGCGGGAATAGTCGCAAGCTCAACGTCGGGATGCTGTTGTGGGAGAGGTAATGAATTTACTCCAGTCGGTCATCAAGGCCCGCCGTTTATCGAGGAAGTCCGAGCGGGAGTATGCCCCTTCAGTTTGGTCACGTTCATCATGCGCCAGAGCCATTTCACATACTTCGCGTGGATAGTGGGTGCATTCCCCTGCCCAGTCACGAAAGGAAGATCGAAAGCCGTGTCGAGTGATTTGTTTGAATCCCATGCCATGCAGGAGCGTTCGTATGGCGTTTGCATGCATCACCCCCGACTTACCCTGACCTGGGAATAGGAAGGGGCTTCCTTCATCTCGCGGAATATTCTT
Source organism: Pseudomonas sp. GW822-FHT04C11 (assembly GCF_058800905.1). Classification (NCBI taxonomy): domain Bacteria; kingdom Pseudomonadati; phylum Pseudomonadota; class Gammaproteobacteria; order Pseudomonadales; family Pseudomonadaceae; genus Pseudomonas; species Pseudomonas sp. GW822-FHT04C11. Next base: position 117,263 of record NZ_JBXAMS010000010.1, read on the forward strand.
CACCAGCTTTACGGCTTCCTCGGCCAGCGGGACTACAAATGCCACTCGCATTTTCATACGTTCATCCGGCAGAGACCAAGTGCCGGCTTCCAGATCAAACTCATCCCAACGAGCAAACCTCACCATGTGCGCACGTGCACTGGTCATGATCAGCAGCTGAGCAGCCAACGACGCTGGTGTGTTGTTGGCGCTGAGTTTGGCCATCAGAGCTGGAACGTCCTGCCACCGTAATGCTTCGAAGTGCTCACGCTTCCGAGCTTTCTTCTTTTCAGCACGACTCAACAGGTTGTCCAAGTGTCCGCGCCAGCGAGCAGGGTTCTCACCCTCTCGCAGGTTGCGTGCTTTGGCGGCATCCAGGATCTGTTCAATTTGCCCACGTACCTCGTCGGCAGTTCTCGTCTTGGTTGCCCAGATTGGTTGCAGCACCTTGAGTACTTGGGGAGTACCGATCTCCTCGGCTGACAGCTTGCCGATGTGGTCAAACGCATAAAGCTCCAGCTTCCGCAGCCAGCCTTTACGCCACTTCTCTGACCAAGTGCCGCCGTGAGCTTCACAATACTCTTTCGCGAGTGTCTCGAATTTCAGCTGTTTTGCCTCGCTGGTTCGCTGAGCTTCGCGTTGGGCGGCGCGTTCGATGTCGCGAGCGGCTAGGGGGTCTACACCGTCGCTCAATTGGCTGCGTTTGGCGCTGGCTTCTTGTCTGGCTTTCTTGAGACTCACTTCAGGGAATGAGCCCAAGCCCATTTCCCTGCGACGGCCTGCCAGTTGGAAGCGAAGTAGCCAGGATTTACGCCCGGTGGGTTTGACGACCAAGCGAAGCCCATCACCATCTTCATAGGTGCCAGGTTCGGTCAGGTTTTCGACTTGTTTCGGATTCAGCTTACCCATTTGATTTCCCCTGTCGTCCCTTTTGTCCCCCCACTTGTCCCCCCACCTCATCGTCGGATGAGGTCAGATAGCGTTGAACACCATCGGACAGGGGAGCGCCTGAAATGCCCGTGATAGCTAGGCTATCGGCAGGATACTCGGATGGGATAGGATTATTTTGGGCAATTAAAAAGCCGGCTTGTGGCCGGCTTCTCGGGGACGGGCTTGGTTTATTTTTGGTAAACCGTACCAGCCTTCAAAACGTACACCCGGATCTTGCGTCCGGCTGTGGGACTTGGCGAGAAAGTCATCTGCCTTGTCGGTGCAATCGGACCAGCACAGGGCGGGGCGATGCAAATGTGGGGCGCAGCATACTGATTTTTGTGGGGAATTCCCAGCGTGAAGTGCTATCCAGAGCGTTGTACTGCTTAAAAGGCCTATGAGTTTGAAGGTTGTGTTGCCCGGAAGGGCGCTATCGCGGGCAAGCCTTGCTCCTACGGTTTTATGTCGTTCACGAATTCGCGGTCGGCTCAACACTGTAGGAGCAAGGCTTGCCCGCGATAAGGGCGACTCGGTATCAGTTGAACGGCACCGGTGGCCGCTGTTTGTTCAGCGTGGACCACCAGAACACCCAGCCGAGGATTTCGATGTTTTGTTCTTCGATCTGTTTGGCGCTGAAGATTTCGTCGGGGTAGCCGCTGCTGTTGTGGCTGCGCAGTCGAAGGGCGCCGGAGGGGAGGCGGTGCAGGTATTTGATGCGCAGCATGCCGGCGTGTTCGAGGGCGTAGATCTGGCCGTCGACGACCTGGGTCAGGCTGCGGTCGATGGCCAGGGTCGAGCCGTCTTCGATTTTTTCCGACATGCTGTCGCCGACCATGGGCACACAGATGGCTTGGGCCGGTTCGACCTCCAGGCTCTCGAGGTGGCTTCGCGGCAGGCGGATGAACTCGCCGGGGATTTCGACGACCTCGGTTTCGCTGGCGCCAGCGGTAATAGGGACTTCTTTATACAGCGGGATTTCTACATCGAGCGAATCGATATTCACGGTGTACACGCCGCGTGTTTCTTGTGCGTCGAAAACGTTGCCGGTCTGATCGGCCAGTTGGCCCGGGCCTGGGCGCCTGGGGCCTTCGCCGTTGAGCAGCCACAGGCTGTTGACGCTTAACAGGCGGGCGATTTCGTCCATGCGCGGATAGGGGACGCCGCGGATGTACCAGTTGTTCACGTGCTGGGGCTCGACGTTGCAGAAAGCCGCGAATGCCGTCGGGGTGATGTTCACCTCTTTCAGGAGCGCTTTGAAGCGTGGGCCGCATTTGTGCTTTTTCATGAATACGGAGTTTACGGGCCGGGGTGGCTGGATTAAATAAACAACCGGATCAATCTTCGCGGGAATATTCTGCTGTGGTGAAGGATATTGTTAGTTAATATTAAACATGTCTAAACGTTAGACTTTGTTTCATTAAACGCACTGTTTAAGTTGATGTTTTAACGCTCATAAAAAAACCCCGGATAACCGGGGTTTCTTCAAGAGGTCAGTGGCATTCAGCCAATGCCGTCTCAGCCTTTATAGGCAGCAACCGACTTCATGATCGCGGCGCGAGCGGCATCTGCGCCGTCCCAGCCTTCGATCTTCACCCATTTGCCTTTTTCGAGATCTTTGTAGTTCGCGAAGAAGTGCTCGATCTGCTGAATCAGCAGCGCTGGCAGGTCAGTGTATTCCTTCACGTCGACGTACAGCTGGGACAGCTTGTCGTGTGGAACAGCGATGACTTTAGCGTCGCCGCCGCCGTCGTCGGTCATGTTCAGGATGCCGACTGGACGCGCGCGGATCACCGAGCCTGGAGCAACCGGGTAAGGGGTCACAACCAGCACGTCGAGGGGATCACCGTCGTCAGCCAGGGTGTTCGGGATGTAACCGTAGTTGGCCGGGTAGAACATTGGGGTGGCCATGAAACGGTCAACGAACAGGCAATCGCTGTCTTTGTCGATTTCGTATTTGATCGGCGCGTGGTTGGCCGGAATCTCGATCGCGACGTAGATGTCGTTCGGCAGGTCTTTGCCAGCCGGAATCTTGCTGTAGCTCATTGGGCGGTGCCCCCGTAAGTGGCCAAATGACTTGGCCGGATTGACCAAAAAGTGGCGGCGATTATAGGCATATTCCGTCGCCTGCGCCACGTACCAGAGGTCGTATAGACCCAGGCAGGAAGCTAGTCGTGTGCCTGATAGCCCGGATGGGTGGCTTGCAGTTGCTCGAGCCTGGCCAGCGGGTCCTGGCGGTAAAACAGCTGCAGTTGCTGATAGACCTGTGGATAAGTGGCGTGCAACAGATCCGGGGCGCTGAAGAAGTATTCGCTGGTGACGGCGAAGAACTCGGCCGGGTTTTCCGCCGCGTAAGGGTCGATGGCGGTGTTGGCGTGCGGATGGCGATCCAGTTGGCGATTAAGGTCGTCGTAGGCGTGTTGCATGACTTTCGCCCACTCACTGACGCGCATGTCGCTGTGCAGCGGCGGCAAGCCGTTGGCATTGCCGTTGAGCATGTCGAGTTTGTGCGCCAGTTCGTGGATCACCAGGTTGTAGCCTTCCCAGCCCCCACTGGCCATCACGCCCGGCCAGGCCAGAATGATCGGCCCCTGTTGCCAGGCTTCGCCGCTGTGCTCGCCGTTCCATTCATGCTCGACGCCGCTGGCATCGCGATGGCGCTGCGGGCTGAGGAAGTCGTCGGGGTAGAGCACGATTTCGTGGAAACCCTGATACCAGTTCAAGTCGCCCAGGTGCAGCAATGGCAATTGCGCCTGCGCGGCAAGCAGCAGGCGCTGCTCCTGGTGCAGTTCGACGCCGGGCAGGCAGGTCAGGTGTTTTTCTTGCAGAAAGAGCACAGCGGCTTCGCGCAGCCAGTGGTCTTCGGCCTCGCTGAGGCCGTCGAGGAAACTCAGGTGTTGGCGCACCCGCTGCCAGGTTTCATCGGCAACGGGGTGCTTGGCCAGCGTACGCCGGCGGCGCCAGGCGTTGAGGAACCACATGGACGCTCAGCGCGACGCGGCTTTGGAGCTCGCGTTGGCCAGGCGATTGCGGATCACCCCAATGATCATCGGTACCAGCGACAGCAGGATGATGCCCACTACCAGCAACGACAGGTTCTTCTTGATGAACGGCACGTTACCGAAGAAATAACCCAGGGTCACCAGGCCGCCGACCCAGAGGATGGTGCCGAACACGCTGAAGGCGAAGAAACGCGGGTAAGGCATTTTGCCTACGCCGGCGACGAACGGTGCGAAGGTCCGGATGATTGGCAGGAAGCGCGCCAGGGTCACGGTCTTGCCGCCATGCTTGTCATAGAAGTCATGGGTTTGTTGCAGGTAGTCGCGACGGAAGATCTTTGAATTCGGATTGCTGAACAACTTTTCGCCGGCTGTTCGCCCGACAAGGTAGTTGGTGCTGTCACCGAGAATCGCCGCCAGCATCAACAATCCGCCCAGCAGCACCGGGTCCATGCCGCCACCGGCCGCTACCGCGCCGGCGATGAACAACAACGAGTCGCCCGGCAGGAAAGGCATCACGACCAGGCCGGTTTCGCAGAAAATCACCATGAACAGGATGGCGTAGATCCATGGCCCGTAGTTGGTCACCAGCAAATCGAGGTAGACATCGAGATGCAGGATTAAGTCGATCGGGTTGAAATCCATGGTGGGCACCTGTGGTAACGACCCGACTCAGCAGGCCTGTGCGAATATTTTGGAAAATTGGGCTACAGGGCTGTGGAGTTTTTCTTACAACCCGTGAGGTTCGTGATTATACGGACTGAAAGGTGAAAAGCGTGTCGAGTTTGTAGCGAGGGATTTCCAAGTCGGATCGGTGGTTCCGCGCTGAACTCTCCCTCGCCACAAGAGCCCGCCTCACCACAAATAGCTCAGAGCTCTTCGCTGATCGGCAAAACGTAGTTCTTGAACTCGGTGTCTTCGCGAAAACCGATGGATTCGTAGGTTTTCTGCGCAATTTTGTTGTCGCTGCTGGTCGAGACGCGCATGCGCACAGCCTGGGTTTCCTTGGCCATTTTCTTTGCGGTGCGCATCAGGTTGTCGGCAACCAGCTGGCGGCGGGCATCTTCGGCGACGTAGATGTCGTTGAGGATCCACACGCGCTTGAGCGACAGGGACGAAAAGCTTGGGTACAGCTGACAAAAGCCCAGCAATTTGTTGTCGTCATCATCGGGCAGGGCCAGATAAATCACCGACTCCTTGCGGCGCAGGCGCTTTTCCAGAAAGGCCCGGGACGAATCCGGGTAAGGCAACGAGCCATAAAATTCGCGGTACTTGACGAACAACGGCGTCAGAAGGTCCAGGTGCTCGAGGGTTGCTTGAGTAATCCGCATGCTAGGCCTCAACTTTCAAGTAGATAGGGCGGCAGTTTCCAGTGGATACGACGGCAATCGGTTCACTGCTCGGGCAGCCGTTCGTCGACTCTGCCTGAAAGCGGATCAAAAACGCAATTCCAATACGGGTCAGGCATCCGGCAGACTCAGTAGGAAATTTCCTTTCATATCAGCGTCATCTTTCGACCCAATAGTCTGGACCTGGGCTTCGTCTTTCAGGTTAACCCCCGACAACTGCCGTCGACAGGCCTCGCGCATCAAGTACAGCAAACGGTGTGCCGCCATGCCATAGCTCAAACCTTCAAGGCGGACATTGGAAATACAGTTGCGATAGGCGTCCGTCAGGCCGACCTTTGGATTATAGGTGAAATACAAACCGAGACTGTCTGGCGAGCTGAGTCCAGGGCGTTCGCCGATCAGGATCACGACCATTTTTGCACCCAGCAATTCGCCGATTTCGTCAGCCACGGCGACGCGACCCTGTTCCACCAGAATCACCGGCGACAATGACCAGCCTTCGGCTTGAGTCTGTTCTTCCATGCGCGTCAGAAACGGCAAGGTGTGCCGGTGCACCGCCAGCGCCGACAGGCCGTCGGCCACGACGATCGCCAGATCAACGCCGCCCGGGTTGGCCAACGCGTGTTCGCGCAGTTTTTGCGCGGACTCGTCACTCAACTTGCGACCCAGGTCTGGCCGTTGCAGATAACTGTGGCGATCGCTGGCGGCGCTGTGCAGCAGCAGACTGTCGCGTCCGCGCTCGGCCAGTTGCTGGCTGAGTCCGACATGATCGAAGGGCAGGTGCACGGCATCGCGGGCCTCGGCGTGGGCGTACTGGAAATCCAGTTGCGCGCTGGTCGGCATACTGGTGCCGGTACGACCCAGAGCGATGCGTGCCGGGGTCAGGCGGCGCAGTCCCAGCCAGGGGTTTTGCGGATCGACGGTTGGTTTATCCATCAGCAGATCACTCATCCCAGTTGCGCCATGGCCTGGCGGAAGGCCGGTGGCAGGTTGTTGCCGAAGTGCACCTTGCCGTCACCTTGGGTGAAGATGCCCATATGTGCCAGCCACCGCTCAAACTCGGGTGCCGGTTTCAGGCCCAGGGTCTGGCGCGCGTAGAGCGCGTCGTGGAACGAGGTGGTCTGGTAGTTGAGCATGATGTCGTCGGAACCGGGGATGCCCATGATGAAGTTGATCCCGGCCACGCCGAGCAGCGTCAGCAAGGTGTCCATGTCGTCCTGATCGGCTTCGGCGTGGTTGGTATAGCAGATGTCGCAGCCCATCGGCACCCCGAGCAACTTGCCGCAGAAGTGATCTTCGAGGCCGGCGCGGATGATCTGTTTGCCGTTGTAGAGGTATTCCGGGCCAATGAAACCGACCACGGTGTTTACCAGAAACGGCTTGAAGTGCCGGGCCACGGCGTAGGCGCGGGTTTCGCAGGTTTGTTGGTCGATGCCGTGATGGGCATTGGCCGAGAGCGCGCTGCCCTGGCCGGTTTCGAAGTACATCAGGTTTTGCCCCAGGGTGCCGCGATTGAGGCTCAAGCCTGCTTCATACCCTTCCTGCAGCACACTCAGGCTGATGCCGAAACTGGCGTTGGCCGCTTCGGTGCCGGCGATTGACTGGAACACCAGGTCCAGCGGCACGCCACGGTTGATCGCCTCGATAGAGGTGGTGACGTGGGTCAGCACGCAGGCTTGGGTCGGGATTTCGTAGCGCTGGATGACCGCGTCGAGCATTTCCAGCATCGCGCAGATCGAGGCGATGCTGTCGGTGGCCGGGTTGATGCCGATCATCGCGTCGCCGTTGCCGTAGAGCAGGCCGTCGAGAATGCTCGCGGCGATGCCGGCGGGTTCGTCGGTGGGGTGGTTGGGTTGCAGGCGGGTCGACAGGCGCCCGCGCAGGCCCATGGTGCCGCGAAACCGAGTCACCACGCGGATCTTCTGCGCCACCAGCACCAGGTCCTGCACGCGCATGATCTTCGACACGGCAGCGGCCATTTCCGGGGTCAGGCCAGGGGCCAGCGCCCGCAGGCTCTGCTCGTCGGCCGCATCGCTGAGCAGCCAGTCGCGAAAACCGCCAACGGTCAGGTGGCTGACGGTCTCAAAGGCGCGGGCGTCGTGGGTGTCGATGATCAGCCGGGTGACTTCATCGGATTCGTAGGGGATCAGCACTTCTTGCAGGAAATGCTTGAGCGGGATATCAGCCAAGGTCATTTGCGCGGCGACCCGTTCGCCGTCGTTCAGGGCGGCGACGCCGGCCAGAAAGTCCCCGGAGCGTGCCGGGCTGGCCTTGGCCATGACTTCCTTGAGGCCATCGAAACGGTAAGTCCGGGCGCCGACGGTATGGGCAAATGCAGCCATGAGCGGTGTCCTCTTGAATCTGTAAGTGATGACCCGTAGGAGCAGGGCTCGCCCGCGATCGGATCGCCGCGATATCTCTGTCAGACCGCGGTGAAGCTATCGCGGGCAAGCCTTGCTCCTACGGGTGTTGCATTGTTTCAGGGCGGGCGCCGGGGAAATTGCCCGGCGCCGGTGCGACTCAGATACCCGTAAGCATCGCATCCGCCGGGGCGTCGAAGCGCTGTTTGGCGGTCAATTGGAAGTAGATGAAGCCGGCCACCATGAAACCGAGGAAAATCATCCCGATCAAGGTATTGAACCAGGCCATCGCCACCAGGCAGACCACCGCCAGGAATAGCGCGATGCCTGGCACGATCGGATAACCCGGGGCGCGGAAGGTGCGCTCCAGCAGCGGCTCGGTTTTGCGCAGTTTGAACAGGCTGAGCATGCTGATGATGTACATCACGATAGCGCCGAACACCGACATGGTGATCATCGCGGCGGTCAGGGTCATGCCTTGCAGGTTGACCAGCCCGTCACTGTAGATCGCCGCGATGCCGATTACGCCGCCGGCCAGAATTGCCCGATGCGGGGTCTGGAAGCGCGAGAGCTTGGCCAGGCCGCGAGGCAGGTAGCCGGCGCGAGCGAGGGCGAAGAACTGGCGCGAGTAGCCGAGGATGATCCCGTGGAAGCTCGCCACCAGACCGAACAAACCGATCCACACCAGCATGTGCATCCAGCTGGAGTTGTTGCCGACCACGGCTTTCATGGCCTGAGGCAGTGGATCGTTGATGTTCGCCAGTTGGCGCCAGTCGCCCACACCGCCGGCCATCACCATCACGCCGATGGCCAGGAACACCAGGGTCAGGATGCCGCTGACGTAGGCCCGTGGAATGGTACGTTTCGGGTCCTTGGCTTCTTCGGCAGCCATGGCCGCGCCTTCGATAGCGAGGAAAAACCAGATGGCAAAGGGGATCGCTGCAAAGATGCCGGGGATCGAGGCGACCGTGAACTCATTGGAGCCGGACCAGCCGTTGAGCACGAAATTGCTGAAGCTGAAGCCCGGTGCAACCACGCCCATGAACACCAGCAGCTCGGCTACCGCCAGAACGGTCACCACCAGTTCGAAGGTCGCGGCAATGCTGACGCCGAGGATGTTCAGGCCCATGAACACGAAGTAGGCGCCGACCGCGGCGAGTTTCGGGTCAAGATCCGGGTATTGCACGTTCAGGTAGGCGCCGATGGCCATCGCAATGGCCGGTGGCGCAAAGACGAATTCGATCAGCGTGGCAATCCCGGCGATCAAGCCGCCTTTTTCACCAAAGGCCCGTCGGCTGTAGGCAAAGGGCCCGCCAGCGTGGGGAATCGCGGTGGTGAGTTCGGTGAAACTGAAGATGAAGCAGGTGTACATCGTCGCCACCATCAACGCGGTGACGAGGAACCCCAAGGTGCCTGCGGTGCCCCAGCCGTAACTCCAGCCGAAGTATTCGCCGGAAATCACCAGGCCGACGGCAATGCCCCATAGATGCAAGGTGCCGAGTGTGGGTTTGAGCGTTGTTGAAGAAGTCATAAGTCCTCTCTGTTTTTTATTGTTCGATCTGTTGGACTTTCGGGTGTGGCGGTTTGGGTGGATCGACGCTGTTCACGCAGCGGGTAATCTGTCGAACGGGCACGCAAGGCCCGTGCCAGAGCGGCAGGGCAATGTAGGTTGTGTCAATGAAGGCGCCATCGCTGGCAAGCCATGCTCCTACAGGGGGTGTGATTTGTAGGAGCAAGGCTTACCCGCGATAGCTGTTACGCGATTTCGCGCGGGGTTAGAAGAAACCCAGTGGATTGATGTCGTAGCTCACCAGCAGGTTTTTGGTTTGCTGGTAGTGGTCGAGCATCATTTTGTGGGTTTCACGGCCGACACCGGACTTCTTGTAACCACCGAACGCGGCGTGGGCCGGGTACAGGTGGTAGCAGTTGGTCCAGACGCGTCCGGCCTTGATCGCCCGGCCCATGCGGTAGGCGCGGTTGATGTCGCGGGTCCAGAGACCGGCACCAAGGCCGAACTCGGTGTCGTTGGCAATCGCTAGGGCTTCGGCTTCGTCCTTGAAGGTGGTGATGCTCACCACCGGGCCAAAGATTTCCTCCTGGAACACGCGCATTTTGTTGGTGCCCTTGAGCAGGGTCGGCTGGATGTAATACCCGGTCGCCAGGTTGCCCTCGAGTTTTTCTACCTTGCCGCCGGTCAGCAACTCGGCACCTTCGCCTTTGGCGATTTCCAGGTACGAGAGGATCTTGTCGAATTGTTGCTCGGACGCCTGAGCGCCGACCATGGTGTCGGTGTCCAGCGGGTCGCCACGTTTGATTTGCAGGACCTTCTTCATCACCACTTTCATGAAGTCGTCGTAGATCGACTCTTGCACCAGTGCGCGGGACGGGCAGGTGCAGACTTCACCCTGGTTGAAGAACGCCAGTACCAGGCCTTCGGCGGCTTTTTCGATGAAGGTCGGTTCGGCTTGCATGATGTCGGCGAAGAAGATGTTCGGCGATTTGCCGCCCAGTTCCACAGTGGACGGAATGATGTTTTCGGCAGCGCATTTCATGATGTGCGAGCCGACCGGGGTCGAGCCGGTAAAGGCAATTTTGGCAATGCGTTTGCTGGTGGCCAGGGCTTCACCGGCTTCTTTGCCGAAACCTTGCACGACGTTCAGCACGCCGGGCGGCAGCAGGTCGCCGATCAGTTCCAGCAGGACGGTAATGCCCAGCGGGGTTTGCTCGGCGGGCTTGAGCACCACGCAGTTACCGGCGGCCAGTGCCGGGGCAAGTTTCCAGGCGGCCATCAGGATCGGGAAGTTCCACGGGATGATCTGCCCGACCACGCCCAGCGGTTCGTGAATGTGATAAGCCACGGTGTTGCCGTCGATTTCCGCGGCGCTGCCTTCCTGGGCGCGCAGGCAACCGGCGAAGTAGCGGAAGTGGTCAGCGGCCAGCGGGATGTCGGCGTTGAGGGTTTCACGCACGGCTTTGCCGTTGTCCCAGCTTTCGGTGATTGCCAGGACTTCGAGGTTTTGCTCGATGCGGTCGGCGATTTTCAGCAGCACCAGCGAGCGCGCCTGAGCAGAGGTGCTGCCCCAGGCGTCGGCGGCTGCGTGGGCAGCGTCCAGGGCTTTTTCGATGTCTTCGGCCGTGGAGCGGGGGAATTCGGCAATCGGTTGGCCGTTGACCGGGGAAGTATTGGTGAAGTACTGACCTTTGACAGGCGCGACGAATTCGCCGCCGATGTAGTTGCCGTATTTACTCTTGAACGAAACGATAGCGCCTTCAGTACCTGGGTGAGCGTAACGCATGGTGAGTATCTCCTTGGCTTTTGTGCTTATAAGGGAGTACGCGCAGTAAGCGCTTGAGAAGCGTAGAGCAAAGGTCGGGCCAGTGCTTTGCAGGTCAGGTAAATCAAGGGCTTACGGTTTTTTCGAGGAGGTGGTGGTACAGAGCCTGTGACAGATGCGGTACAGGCCTTGTGACAGTTTGTACCGCTTGTGGCACAGCCTGTGACCGGGCGGTCTTGCCAGCATTGCAAAGCAATCGAGGCAGGAGGATGCTGGGCGCTCTGTGGCGAGGGAGCTTGCTCCCGCTGGGTCGCGAAGCGGCCCCAAAATGTCTGTCGTTGATGATTTTTTGCGAGCGCTACGCACTCGAGCGGGAGCAAGCTCCCTCGCCACAAGGTGGTGACAGTCCTTCATTGGGCCCAGCACAGTGTTCGGAGAGAATAATAAAAAATGCACAGCAACCATTTGAGTCGCCATGCCCAGCAAGTCTTGACCGTGACCCAGGGCAAATCCCATTTGCACGGTCCCGGCAGCGATCCGTCCATCGCCCGTTCCTGGCTGCGTTGTCTTGAGGACTATCACCTCGACCCGGCCCTGACCATGGCGCCGACGGTGCTTGAACACGGTCGTGTGCTGGAGAGTCGCGAGCGCTTGCAGCAAGTGCTGCAGATTGCCGGTGGCGAAATGACCAGCCTGCATCAACAACTTTCCGGTGCCGGCCACGCCGTGCTGTTGACCGACGCCCGCGGGGTGATCCTCAACTGTGTCACCGCGCCTGCCGAACGGAAGATTTTCGAGCGTGCCGGCCTGTGGCTTGGCGCCGACTGGAGTGAAGCCTGCGAAGGCACCAATGGCATCGGCACCTGCCTGGTGGAGCGGCAGTCGCTGACCATTCACCAGGATGAGCATTTTCGGGGGCGTCATACAGGGCTGACCTGTTCGGCGAGCCCGGTGTTCGACCCGCATGGCGAACTGCTCGCGGTGCTCGACGTTTCGTCGGCGCGCCACGATGTCTCGCGTCAGAGCCAGTTTCACACCATGGCGCTGGTCAATCTCTCGGCGAAGATGATCGAGAGCTGCTACTTCCTGCGTTACTTCGACAATCAATGGCTGTTGCGCTTTCACTTGCAGGCCGAGTCGGTCGGGCTGTTCAGCGAAGGGCTGCTGGCGTTCGACGGAGAAGGGCGGATCAGCGCGGTCAATCAGAGCGCGTTGAACCTGCTGGGGCATATTCGTGGCGGGTTGCTGGGTCAACCGGTCGAGGCGTTTTTCGATTGCTCGCTGGACGAACTGCTGGGGCGTGCGAGCGTTAACGCCGCGGCCAGTTGGCCACTGCGCACTCGCGATGGGCGGGTGTTGTTTGCGCTATTGCGCGGCCAGCCGCGTAGCGTACCGACCCCGGTGCTGCAACCGCCGGTCATTGCCGAACGCCCGGTTCTTACGGGTATTTGTCTGGGGGATGAAGGGCTGCAGGCTGATTTTCGCAAAGCCTTGCGGGTCTTCGAACGTGATGTGCCGCTGTTGATCAACGGTGAAACCGGCTCAGGTAAAGAAGCCTTCGCCAAGGCCGTGCACCAGGCCAGTCAGCGCGCCGACAACGCCTTCGTTGCGCTGAACTGTGCAGCGATCCCGGAAAGCCTGATCGAGAGCGAACTGTTCGGCTATCGCGGCGGCAGTTTCACTGGCGCACGCAAAGAGGGCATGCGCGGCAAGTTGCAGCAGGCCGATGGCGGTACGTTGTTCCTCGACGAAATTGGTGACATGCCGCTGGCGCTGCAAACCCGACTATTAAGGGTGCTGGAAGATCGGCAGGTGGTGCCGATCGGTGGCGAGCCGCTGCCGGTCAACGTGCGGATCATCAGTGCCACTCACCGGAATTTGCTCGAACGGGTGCAGGACGGCAGTTTCCGTGAAGATTTGTATTACCGCCTCAATGGTCTGGAAATCGCCTTGCCAGCGTTGCGCGAACGCAGCGACAAGTCGCAGTTGCTGGACTTTTTGCTGGCTGAAGAGTCGGGCGGGGAGGCGGTGCTGATTGACGCTGCGGCGCGACAGGCGCTGCTCGACTACGCCTGGCCGGGTAACGTGCGGCAATTGCGTAACGTGCTGCGGACCCTGGCGGCATTGTGTGATGACGGACGGATCGGGGTTGAGGATTTGCCGGCGATTATTCGCCAGGTCCGACCGGCTCCAGTGTTGGCGCAGGTGGAAGAGGTGTCCGAATATCCGCTGGACGATGCCGAACGCCTGGCGTTGCTCAATGCCCTGGAGCAGCAGCGTTGGCACATGACCCATACCGCTGAACAACTGGGAGTCAGCCGCAACACCCTCTATAGAAAACTGCGCAAGCACGGGATTGCGCGCTAAACCGCATGGGGCACTCTTTTGTGGCGAGGGGGCAAGCCCTAATGCCAGTCAGTTAAGGATGGACGCTTCCCTGTGGCGAGGGAGCTTGTCGGAACGCCGCACCGTCCCGCTGGGGCGCGAAGCGGCCCTAAAAATGGGACTGCTACGCAGCCCAGCGGGAGCAAGCTCCCTCGCCACAGTGGTCGTGGTCATCTCACTAAAGAGTGCGATTTTCCCCACCCTACGCTAACCTGCCTCGATGTTTTACGAGGTTGACTATGCACATTCATATTCTGGGTATTTGCGGCACTTTCATGGGTTCGATGGCGGTTCTGGCCAAAGAGCTGGGCCATCATGTGACGGGCTCCGATGCCAACGTCTACCCGCCGATGAGCACACAGTTGCAGGCGCAGGGCATCGAGCTGACGCAAGGCTATGATCCCGCCCAACTCGATCCGGCTCCGGATCTGGTGGTGATCGGCAATGCGATGTCGCGCGGCAACCCGGCGGTCGAATACGTATTGAACAAAGGCCTGCCGTACGTCTCCGGTCCGCAATGGCTGGCCGATCACGTGCTGCAAGGTCGCTGGGTGCTGGCAGTTGCCGGCACTCACGGCAAGACCACCACCAGCAGCATGCTCGCCTGGGTGCTGGAACACGCCGGCATGAGCCCGGGCTTTTTGATCGGCGGCGTGCCGCAGAACTTCTCGGTATCGGCGCGTCTGGGTGACACGCCATTCTTCGTGATCGAAGCCGATGAATACGACAGCGCCTTTTTCGACAAGCGTTCGAAATTCGTTCACTACCGTCCGCGTACCGCGATCCTCAATAACCTTGAGTTCGATCACGCCGACATCTTCCCCGATCTGCCGGCCATCGAGCGACAGTTCCACCATTTGGTGCGGACCATCCCGAGTGAAGGCCTGGTGATCCACCCGACCACCGAACCTGCGCTGCAGCGCGTGATCGAAATGGGTTGCTGGACCCCGGTGCAAACCACCGGCGCAGGCGGGCAGTGGCAGGTCAAGTTGCTCAGCGAAGACGGCTCGAAGTTTGAAGTGATGTTCGAAGGCGTCGCCCAAGGCGTGGTCGAGTGGGACATGACCGGCCAGCACAACGTTGCCAACGCCTTGGCCACTCTGGCGGCCGCGCGGCATGTAGGCGTGGTTCCGAGTATGGGCATCGCCGCGTTGAGCGCGTTCAAGAGCGTCAAGCGCCGCATGGAGAAAGTCGCAGAAGTTCATGGCGTCACCATCTACGACGACTTCGCTCACCATCCGACGGCCATTGCGACCACCCTTGACGGTCTGCGCAAACGCATCGGCGACGCCCCGTTGATCGCGATCATCGAGCCGCGTTCCAACTCGATGAAGCTTGGCGCGCACCGTGACGGTTTGCCGGAAAGCGTGGTCGATGCCGATCAGGTGATCTGGTACGCACCGGCCAACCTTGGCTGGGACTTGCCCGCCGTTGCTGCGCTGTGCACCGTGCCGTCGATGGTCTGTGACTCGCTGGATGGCATTATCGAGCAGGTGAAGAGCCAGGCTAAACCCGGCACCCACGTGGTGATCATGAGCAACGGCGGCTTCGGCGGCCTGCATGGCAAATTGGCCGAGGCGCTTAAATGAGTAACGGTCCGGATCGCATCACGCTGGCCATGACCGGCGCTTCCGGCGCCCAGTACGGTTTGCGCCTGCTCGATTGCCTGGTGCGCGAAGACCGCGAGGTGCACTTCCTGATCTCCAAGGCGGCGCAACTGGTGATGGCGACCGAGACCGACGTCACGCTGCCGCCGAAACCGCAGATGATGCAGGCCTTCCTCACTGAATACACTGGCGCGGCTGCCGGGCAGATTCGGGTGTATGGCAAGGAAGACTGGATGTCGCCCGTGGCCTCGGGCTCCGGCTCGCCGGCCGCGATGGTGGTGGTGCCATGCTCGACCGGGACCTTGTCGGCGATTGCCACAGGTGCCTGCAACAACCTGATCGAGCGCGCCGCCGACGTGACCTTGAAAGAGCGTCGGCAGTTGATTCTGGTGCCACGCGAGGCGCCGTATTCCAGTATTCACCTGGAAAACATGCTCAAGTTGTCGAACATGGGCGTGACCATTCTGCCGGCCTCGCCGGGTTTCTATCACCAGCCGCAGACCATCGATGATCTGGTGGACTTTGTCGTGGCGCGGATTCTCAATCTGTTGAACATCCCGCAAGACATGCTGCCGCGTTGGGGTGAACACCATTTGAGCAGTGATGAATAAGCTATTGAGTCTTCTGCTCGCCCTGCAATTGGGCGGTTGTGCCACCGCACGCACATTGGACGCGGCCAAGCCTGGCGCACCAGTGGTGTACTCGGGGATGCGCCTTGACCTGTACGCGCTGGACGGCGGTTGCTGCGCCAAGGATCGTTTTGGCGCCGAAGCACCGAGCTACCCCGGTCTCGACCTGCCGGCCAGCGCGCTGCTCGACACGCTGCTGTTGCCGCTGTCGGTGTTGACGGTGTTAGGGGTAGGGTTTCAGGCAACAGGCGGGTTGTAAGGGGGCGCGCGATCCCTGTGGTGAGGGGGCTTGTCGGAACGCCGCACCGTCCCGCTGGGGCGCGAAGCACCCCCAAAACTTGCCGCCGTGACTCTTCAGGCAAATCAAATTGACCGGATTACGACTGCTGCGCAGCCGAGCGGGAGCAAGCTCCCTCGCCACAGGGAACCGCGTAGCATCGAAGGTTACTTACCGAGCTTGCGCAATTCGTCGGACTCGACAATCCGCAAGCCATCCTGTTCTTCCAGCGCCAGGCGCCACATGGCGCGGGCCAGTTGGCAGGCTTCGATGCCGTGGTATTTGCCGGGAATCAGTTTGGACAGCGGGCCTGCCAGTTGTTCGGCGAGTCGCGGTTCAAGGCGATCTCCCAGTAGCAGGGAAGGTCGGCAGATAGTCAGTTGCGGCCAGTTCTGTGCGCGCAATGCGTATTCCATCTCGCCCTTGACCCGGTTGTAGAAAACCGAGGATCTGCGGTCAGCCCCCAGGGCGCTGATCACGATCAAGTGCCGTGCGCCCATTTCCCGTGCACGTTTGGCGAACGCCACCACCAGGTCCAGATCGACTGCGCGAAAGGCTTGTTCGGAGCCGGCCTGTTTGATCGTCGTGCCCAGGCAGCAGTAGGCAATGTCGACGCGGCCACTGAGTTGGGGGAGAAGCACCGCCGGATCGCCAACCGGGTTTTCCAGATGAGGATGTTCCGCCAGTGGTCGGCGTGACGGTGCCAGTACGCGGCTGATGGTCGGTTCGTTGAGCAGCCGATCAAGTAAGTGTTCACCGACCAGGCCGGTGGCTCCAGCGAGCAATACATGCTGAGGCGTCAAGTACATAATGTTTCCCCCTTGATACTGTTTCAGCTTAGTTGCTCTTTGCTTCCTTGCTGGTTAATGCAGCACTTTGCAGTGCCTTGCGTGCTTGTTGCTTGCGCAGTAATTGCCAATGCGCCAACACCCCTTTTGGCGCCCAGATCTGTGGTTCGGAGGCCTCGAAACTGTCTGCCAGTTCACGCTCGGCGACCGTGGCCTTGGCCAGTTTGAATGCCTGCTCCAGATCGTCGGTCTGGTTCAGCGCCTGGACGAACAACGCGTCGCCGAAGTACGTGAAGTCAGCTTCCTCCGAGCAGCCGAACGACACTCGGTCGGCACGCGAGGCGGTCATGATCAGTGTGCGTTCGTCTTTCAGTGCCGGGATGAAACCGCCGGAGTAGCAGGCAGAAATCACGATGATCTTGTCGCGGTTTTTCAGCGGCGCGAGGACGGTGGCCAATTCGTCAGCCGGCAAATCGGCCAGCTCCATGCGCGGTTGGTCGAGCACCAGTTCGTGTTCGTGGGTGCCGTGGCTGGTCAGGTAGATGAACACCAGGTCTTCCGGCCCGCTGCGTTCGGCCAGGGTCAGGGCGGCGCGGCGCAGGTTCTCGCGCGTGGCCATCGGCCGGTCGCCGAGGTGGTCGCGATGGTTGACCAGGCGGATCTGGCCATAGGCGCCGAAGCGGCTGGCGAGCATGTTGCTGACGTAATCGGACTCGCGCAGAAACACGCTCTGCTTGCCGTCGCCGCCCACGGTCAGGGTGTACAACTCGATCGCCGGGGTCGAGGCCGGCACATTGGCCAGCGCGTCTTCGAGCAGGCGCCCTTGCGCCAGTAACCCCAGCTCGAGGGTGTCCGGCAGCAACTTGCCATTGGCATCGCGTACACGCTGGCCATTGATCCAGTCGCCGCTTTGCACGGTGCCATCCGTCAGCACCAGCGTGCCGTGCCCTTGATAGCTGTCGTTATCGAACTCACCGATGTAGAAGCTGCCGTCCGCCAGGTTCAAACGGCCTTGGCCGGTGAAACGCCAATCACTGAATTGGCCGATGTAGTGGCTGTTGTCGGCGCCGATCAATTCGCCTTTGCCGTTCAGCGCGCCTTCCTTGAACTGGCCGACCCACACGTCGCCATCGGCGTTCTCGTAGCGACCTTTGCCGTTCAGCTGATTCTGTTTGAAACCACCGACATAGCTGTCGCCCTCGGCACTGCTGAAGGTGCCGTTGCCTTCCAGCTGGCCGTCGACAAAAGTACCGGTGAACTGGTTGCCGCTGGCATCGCCACGCTGGCCTTCACCGTTGGGTTTGCCGTTGGCGAACTGGCCCTGATACTGGCTGCCGTCTTCAAGTTCGAGACGACCGAGGCCGGAATACTGATCGGCCTTGAACTCGCCACGGTAGGTCATGCCGTCTTCTTTGAGGGTGCCTTCACCATCGCGCCGCCCGAGTTTGAAGCCGCCGGTGTAGCTGCTGCCGTTGGTGGTCAGCGTGCCCTGACCATGGAACAGCCCTTGCTGGAACTCCCCGCGATAAACCTCGCCGTTGCTGCCGTGCCATTCGCCCTGACCGTGCCACTGACCCTTGTCGAACTGGCCGGCGTACCAGCTGCCGTTCGGGTAGTCGATCCGGCCCTGGCCTTGCAGCAACCCATTGACCAGATCACCCCGATAGCGACCGCCATCGGGCAGGCGTGCGTCGGGCGGCAACAGCGATTCGCCGTCACCACACGCGGTGAGCAACAGGGTCAGGGCAAGGGGTGCAAGTGAGCGCATAGCGGGATCCGGGCAATTAGGCGAGGGAGTATGCCGCAGCTATGTGTCTGATATATAGAGACGCGGTGCGAAACAGCAGGAACTGCTTCGCATCCGGCAGGGGTTACACGAACGCCAGCGACAACGGTTCAGCGATGTATGCCGGTTTTTCCTGGCCTTCGATTTCCAGCGTGGCGGTGGCCTTGAGCAGCCATTGGCCGGGTTTCTTTTCGGTGACGTCGCTCAGTTCGACCTTGAGCCGGACTCTGGAGTCGACCTTCACCGGTTGAATGAAACGCACGCTGTCCAGGCCGTAATTGACGACCATCTTCAAGCCTTGCGGCAGGACCAGGATGTCTTCCATCAGCTTCGGGATCAGCGACAGTGACAGGAAGCCGTGGGCGATCGTGCTGCCAAACGGGGTTTGTGCGGCTTTTACCGGGTCAACGTGGATGAACTGATAATCGCCTGTAGCTTCAGCGAACAGGTTGATGCGGTCCTGATCGATCGTGAGCCATTCGGAACGTCCGAGTTCCTTGCCGACATAATCTTTGAGCTCTGCAACGGGAACATAGGGCATTGAGACTCTCCTTGGGTTCATCGGTTTTATAGTTTTTTCAGGTGGGGGGTTGGCCCCGGAACAACCACTTTAGATCATCATGGCGATTAGGTCCGGTCAAGCTTCCATACCTTTGGCGAATACCCATGCATAGCGAGTGCCATGCTTATAATGTCCCGCCCGCTTGTGGGGACGAGTTTTGCTGGAGATGACGGATGTTGCTACGCGGCCTGACCTGGCTGGTGCTGTTTCAATTGCTCGGCACGGCCCTCAACCATTTGATTTTGCCAGTGCTGCCAGGGCCGATTATCGGCCTGCTGTTGCTGCTGGGGTTCCTGGTCATCCGTGGCGAAGTGGCTGAGCCCCTGAGCCTGGCGGCTGGCAGCCTGCTGCGTTATTTGCCCTTGCTGCTGGTGCCGCCAGCGGTGGGCGTGATGGTATACGCCGCCGATATCGCGGCGGATTTCTGGGCCATCGTTGGCGCACTGGTGTTGTCGCTGCTGCTGTCCATGGCGTTCGCCGGAGTCTTGATGCAACGGCTGATCAAGCGCCACGCCGTGCGCTCGGAGAAGTCGTGATGATATTCGACTGGCAGGGTGCGCTGGCGGCAGTGATTCATCACCCGTTGTTCGGTATTGGCGTTACCTTGGGCGCCTATCAACTGGTGTTGGCAGCGTTCGAGAAAACCCGCTGGATCTTCCTGCAGCCCGTGCTGGTATCGATGCTGCTGGTGATCGGCGTGTTGCTCGCGTGTGGGCTGACGTACGCCGAATACCGCAAAAGCACCGAGATCCTCAGCATTCTGCTGGGGCCGGCGACCGTTGCGCTGGCGGTGCCGCTCTACCTGAACCTGCGGCGGATTCGGCAGCTGTTCTGGCCGATATTTACTACGCTGGTGATAGGTGGTGTGGTTGCCACCGGCATGGGCGTGCTGCTGGGTTGGTGGTTTGGCGCCGAGCACATGATCCTGATGACCATGGCGCCTAAATCGGTTACCTCGCCGATTGCCATGCTGGTGGCTGAGCAGATTGGCGGAGTGGCGGCGCTGGCGGCGGTGTTCGTGTTGATCACCGGGGTGATTGGCGCCATTTTCGGTCCGAGCCTGTTGAACCGGCTTGGTGTGCACAGCCCGGAAGCCCGCGGTATGGCGCTGGGTATGACCGCTCACGCGGTCGGGACTGCGGTGGCGATGCAGGAAAGTGAGGAGTGCGGCGCCTTCGCGGCGCTGGCGATGAGTCTGATGGGCGTGGCCACGGCGGTGTTCCTGCCGTTGGCGGTGTCGATGGTGGTGTAAGGAAATGTCTATGAGCTTGCCGCTTTTTCCACTGAATACGGTGCTGTTTCCTGGCTGCATCCTCGACTTGCAGATTTTTGAGGCGCGCTACCTGGACATGATCAGCCGCTGCATGAAGCAGGGGACCGGCTTCGGCGTGGTGTGCATTCTCGACGGCGAAGAAGTCGGCATTGCCCCGCAAGGCTATGCGCTGGTGGGATGCGAAGCGCTGATTACCGATTTCAAGCAGCAGGATAATGGTCTGCTGGGTATTCGGGTGCAGGGCGGGCGGCGCTTCCATGTACTGCGTACCGAGACTCAGCGCGATCAGTTGACCGTCGCCGAGGTCGAGTGGCTGGAGGACGAACCGGAGCAACCGCTACAGGACGAAGACGCCGACCTGGTCGCACTGCTCAAGGCCTTGGCTGAACACCCGATGGTCGAAGCGCTGAACATGGGCACCGACGCGGCCGGGCAGCAGTCACTGGCCAATCAATTGGCGTACCTGCTGCCGTTTTCTGAGGTGGACAAGATCGAACTGCTGCAACTCGACAACCCGCAGCAGCGCCTGGATGCGATTCAGGCGTTGCTGGACGAGTTGCAGGGGGAATTGTTTGCCTAACGCTTGTCAGTCTCTGTACGAAAACTACCTGCGCGTCGACCAGACTGCGTTAAAAACAGGCTCGGAATGCTCATTTAGGGGCCTAAACTCCGCTTCCTCGCCTGTTTTTGCCTTGCCTGATCGCCGCTCGGCGAGTTTTCGTACAGATCCTAGTAGGCATACCGCTGCAATGTATGAGGCAAGTGCCACAGCGCGAAGAACCCGAACAATGCCAGCATTACCGGCAACACCGACCACCAGACCTTGGCCGGCATAGGGCTCAAGGGTGTCTGGCGCTGGGTCACGGCCAGGCTGGCAGCACACACGCACGCCGCCAGCATCGCGCCGGCGGTTATATCGGTTGGCCAGTGTGCACCGAGATAAACCCGCGACAGGGCGATGGCGGCAGGCGGCAAGCAACCGAGCAGCAACCAGGTCAGGCGCATGCGCTGCGGTTGGCCTCGGCCGGCCAGTACCGCGAGGGTCAGGAACAACGCAAACGAACCTGACGCATGACCACTGGGCATGCTGTAGCTGGTCAGTGGGTCGGTCAGTACTTCCGGGCGCATCCGGGCGAACAGGTTCTTGGTTCCGGTGTTCAGCAGCGCGGTGATCAGCAGCGTACAGCCGGCGAAGATCATGTGCCGCCATTGGCGTGTGATCAGTAGCAGGATCGTCAGCGCCGCGCTGATCACAAACATGTTTTTGAAATCGCCGACCTGGGTGAGCATTACCGCGATTTCATCCAGCGCCGGGCTGCGGTGTTCTTGAACCAGCGTCATCAAGCCTTGATCGAAGGCGCTCAGGTGCGGATAGCCTATGAACAGCCCGCCGAGTATCAGCAGGCTGAGGCCGGCAATCAGTGCGGTGGCCTGGCGATGACCGCGCAAGCTGCTGTTGATGCTCAGGCCCACTAATACCGCAATACTGCCGACGACCACTCCGGCTTGAGGCCAGAAACCTTCCGGCAGCGGCAGGCGAATCGCCGCGCCCGTGGCCCAGCCCGGCAGCAGATAGGCCACCGACCAGCCGGCACCCGCCAGCAAGCTGACCGCAAAGAAGCGCGGGAACGGCATGTCGAACATTCCGGCAACCATTGGCAGCATCGGGCGCAAAGGGCCGATAAAGCGCCCGACCAATAAGCTCGCGATGCCATAGCGCTGGAAATAGTTTTCAGCGCCGCTGATCCATTCCGGATGGTGGCGCAGCCCTGGCAAGCGCCGAATGTTCTGGTGGAAGTGCCTGCCCAGGAAGTACGACAGCAGATCGCCGAACAGGCCGCCAAGGAAGCCCAGCAGCAGTGTTTCGCCCAGCGACAACGCGCCGCTGCCGGCCAGTACCGTGATGGCAAACAGCAACACGATGCCGGGCACGATCAGCCCGACAATTGCCAGGCACTCAACGCAGGCCACTATGAATACCGCCACCGCCAGCCATTGCGGATTGACCGTCAACCAGACAGTCAGGCTATCGAGCCATGGGCCCATACGTACAACTCCATCAAATCATCAAATGAACTGAGGGAGCGAGCAAGCTCGCTCCCTCAGTGGGTGTTTTTGCTGCAGGCCGCAGCACCAATCAGGGAAGCAGGAAATAGTCGCGGTTTTCGACCTGGCCGCGTCGCAGGGGGTTCCGGGTGCAGTAGGGTGCGTAAGCGCCGTCGACGAAGCGGTACATCAGGTGTTCGTCGCGGCCATGAGGAATCCCCAGGCGTGTGGTCTGGATGACATGCGGAGGAGGTGCACCGACGTCTTCGACAAACAGTATTTCATGATCGAAGCGCTTGGCATCCCAGGTCGGTACTTTCAGGCCCAGCGCCTTGCACAGCAAGGTCTGACCGGCGCAGAGCTTTTGCGAGGGGCGCGGTCGGCCCTTGGCGTCGGGATTGTTGAGCAGCATCTGCGCAAGGCTCGCCGGGCCGGAGATTTCATCGACCCACGGGTAAGCCGATTTGATCAGCACCGCATTGCCCGGTCCGTGGGCGCTGAAGTTCAGTGAATCGCCGCCACGGGCGTAGTACATATAGATGTGGCCGCCATCCAGAAACAAAGCCTTACGCTTTTCTGTGTAGCCGAGCGAGGCATGGCTGCCTTTTTCTTCGCAGTAATAGGCTTCGGTCTCGATAATCCGCGCCGAAAGCCACAGGTCACCGACCCGATGGCGGATCACTTTACCCAGCAATTCACAGGCAAGCAGCTGAGCATCGCGGTTGAAAAAGCTGTCGGGCAGGGCTTTTGGCAATTTCGCTGTGGTCAAAATAGGCATGGCGACCGAAGTGATCAGGTAAATATGACGGAATGATAACAACTGCGGACTTAATCGAGGCTGAACACTGCCCATTTCGACCATCCGCCCGTCACTGCTGTTAGTAGGAGCGCGCGACAGCTATAATCTGCCGCTTTCCTCTTTGCCAAGACCACAGAGACCATGACTGAGTCCGTTCTTGACTACATGACCCGTTTGGGTCGCGCTGCCCGCGACGCTTCCCGCGTGATCGGCCGTGCCAGTACCGCGCAGAAAAACCGCGCCCTGCTGGCTGCCGCCGACGCTTTGGATAACGCTCGCGCCGAGTTGACTGCCGCCAATGAGCTGGATCTGGCCGCAGGCCGGGCCAATGGGCTTGAGCCGGCCATGCTCGAACGTCTGGCCCTGACCCCCGCACGCATCGACGGCATGATCGTCGGTTTGCGTCAGGTGGCGGCGCTGCCCGATCCGGTTGGCGCGATCCGCGACATGAGTTACCGGCCGTCGGGTATTCAGGTCGGCAAGATGCGCGTGCCCCTGGGTGTGGTCGGGATCATCTATGAGTCGCGGCCAAACGTGACCATCGATGCCGCGAGCCTGTGCTTGAAGTCGGGTAACGCAACCATCCTGCGCGGTGGTTCCGAGGCCATTCATTCCAATCGTGCGATTGCTGCCTGCATTCAGCGCGGTCTGGCTGAAGCCGGCTTGCCGGCGGCCGTGGTGCAAGTGGTCGAAACCACCGACCGTGCTGCCGTTGGTGCGTTGATCACCATGCCCGAGTATGTCGACGTGATCGTGCCGCGCGGCGGCAAGGGCCTGATCGAACGGGTCAGTCGCGACGCTCGCGTGCCAGTGATCAAGCACCTGGACGGTATCTGCCACGTGTATGTCAGTGCCCACGCCGAGTTGCCGAAAGCCCAGCGCATTGCGTTCAACGCCAAGACTTACCGTTACGGCATCTGCGGCGCGATGGAAACTCTGTTGGTCGATCAAGCGGTCGCCAAGCAATTCCTGCCAGCGATGGCTGAACAGTTCCGCGAAAAAGGCGTCGAACTGCGCGGTTGCGAACGCACCCGGGCGATCATCGACGTCGTGGCCGCGACTGAAGAAGACTGGAGCACCGAATACCTGGCGCCGATTCTGTCGATCCTGGTGGTCGACGGCCTGGACCAGGCGATTGAGCACATCAACCGTTACGGCTCGCACCACACCGACTCGATCGTCAGCGAACACCAGGGTGAAACCCGGCGTTTCGTGGCTGAAGTCGACTCGGCCTCAGTGATGATCAACACGCCGACGTGCTTTGCCGATGGCTTTGAATACGGATTGGGTGCCGAGATTGGCATTTCTACTGATAAGCTGCACGCCCGCGGCCCGGTGGGCCTCGAAGGTCTGACCTGCGAGAAGTACATCGTGGTCGGTGATGGCCAGTTGCGCGGCCAGGAGCCGGTCTGACTTGGGCGATTTCGGCCAGAGCGCCGCAGTGACCGCCAGTGAAACCAGCCCCCGGCGTATTGGCGTCCTGGGCGGGACCTTCGATCCGGTGCACATCGGCCATTTGCGCAGTGCACTGGAAGTGGCTGAATCACTGGCTCTCGATGAGTTGCGCCTGACGCCCAGCGCCAGGCCGCCGCATCGGGATACGCCGCAGGTTTCGGCGCAGGACCGTCTGGCGATGGTCGAGCGCGCGGTGGCCGGTATAGCACCGTTGGTAGTGGATGACCGCGAGCTCAAGCGCGACAAGCCGTCCTACACTATCGACACCCTGGAACTGATGCGTGCGGAACTCGCCGCTGATGACCAGTTGTTTCTACTTTTGGGCTGGGACGCATTTTGCGGCCTGCCCACTTGGCACCGCTGGGAAGAGTTGCTCCAGCATTGCCACATCCTGGTGCTGCAACGCCCGGATGCCGACAGCGAACCGCCGGATGCCTTGCGCAACCTGCTGGCAGCGCGCTCGGTGAGCGACCCGCTGGCCCTCAAAGGGGCGAGCGGACAGATTGCATTCGTCTGGCAGACGCCGCTCGCGGTATCCGCCACCCAGATCCGTCAACTGCTGGCCAGCGGTAAGTCGGTACGTTTCCTGGTGCCCGACGCGGTCCTGGCCTATATCGATGCGCACGGACTTTACCGTGCGTCGAACTGAATAGGAGTGCTTTGAGGCACGTGGCAACAACGTGTATTGAAGCGCCCGAACATACGAGCAAAACGAGTTTTATATGACTGACAAAGACGTAACTAAAGTAAAGCGCAAAGGTTCGTTCAAGAGCGCCCCGCTGCCAGTAGCGGCTGAAACCGGCCCGGCACTCGTCGGCGAAGAGCTGGTCAAGGTCGCCGTAGCGGCTCTGGAAGACGTCAAGGCCCAGGACATTCTGGTGATCGACGTTCGTGAAAAGCAGAGCATCACTGACTTCATGATCATCGCTACAGGTACTTCCAACCGTCAGATCGGCGCGATGCTGGATAAGGTCCGCGAGGCGGTCAAGGCCCAAGGCGTCAAGCCGCTGGGTGAAGAAGGCAAGGGCGACAGTGACTGGGTACTGCTGGATATGGACGATGTCATCGTACACATGATGACCGCCTCGGCCCGCCAGTTCTACGACCTGGAGCGTCTGTGGGAAGGTGCCGAGCTGAGCCGTGCCACCGATGGCAAGCACCACAGCCCTGAAGTCGGTCACGAGCATTTCACCAAGCTCAACAAAGACCAGCAATAAGGGTTCGCTGTGCGACTGCGTCTGATCGCCGTCGGTTCACGCATGCCCAAGTGGGTGGAAGAAGGCTGGCATGAATATGCCAAGCGTCTTCCTTCCGAGCTGGCGCTGGAACTGGTGGAAATTCCGCTCAACACCCGTGGCAAGAACGCTGACGTGGCGCGCTTCATTCGCCAGGAAGGCGAAGCCATGCTGGCCAAGGTCGGCCCGAATGAGCGCATCGTCACCCTCGAGGTTCACGGCAAGCCCTGGAGCACCGAGCAATTGGCGGTCGAACTGGACCGCTGGCGGCTGGACTCGCGTACGGTGAACTTCATGGTCGGCGGTCCCGAAGGGCTGGCGCCGGAAGTCTGCGCGCGGGCTGATCAGCGCTGGTCGTTGTCGCCCCTGACCCTGCCGCACCCACTGGTGCGGATCCTGATCGGTGAACAGTTGTATCGCGCTTGGACCGTGCTGTCCGGGCACCCTTACCACAAGTAGTTCAGCGCCCCCATGTCTCAGCCGATCCGCATCAAGGACCACGAGAAAGACGCCCGTCTGGTGCGCGGACGGGTCGTGTTCGGGGCAATTGCGGTGGTCACGCTGATCGGCGTGCTGATTGCGCGGCTGTATTTCCTGCAAGTGATTCAGTACGAGTACCACTCGACGCTGTCGGAAAACAACCGCGTTCACGTTCAGCCGATTCCGCCGACTCGCGGGCTGATCTATGACCGTAATGGCGTGGTGGTGGCCGATAACCGGCCCAGCTTCAGTCTGAGCATGACCCGCGAACGTTCGGGTGACTGGAAGCAAGTGCTCGATGTCATCGTTGAGGTGCTGCAACTGACGCCTGAAGATCGGGCGGTCTTCGAAAAACGCATGAAGCAGGGGCGCCGACCGTTTGAGCCGGTGCCGATCCTGTTCGAGCTGACGGAAGAGCAGATCGCCCGGATCGCGGTGAATCAGTTCCGCCTGCCGGGCGTCGAAGTGGTTGCGCAACTGGTACGTCACTATCCGCAGGGTCCGCATTTTGCGCACTCGGTCGGGTACATGGGGCGGATCAACGAGAAAGAACTGAAGACTCTGGATCCGGTGGCTTACAGCGGCACCCATCAAATTGGCAAAACCGGTATCGAGCGCTTCTACGAGCCAGAATTGCACGGTCAGGTCGGTTACGAAGAAGTCGAGACCAACGCCCGTGGCCGCGTACTGCGGGTGCTCAAGCGTACCGATCCGATCCCCGGCAAGGACATCGTCCTGAGCCTGGACATCAAGTTACAGGAAGCCGCGGAAGCCGCATTGGGTGGGCGCCGTGGTGCGGTAGTGGCGCTGGACCCGAACACTGGCGAAGTGCTGGCAATGGTCAGCCAGCCGAGTTTTGACCCGAACCTGTTCGTGACCGGCATCAGCTTCAAGGCTTACGCCGAGTTGCGTGACTCGATCGACCGGCCACTGTTCAACCGCGTGCTGCGCGGCCTGTACCCGCCGGGTTCGACCATCAAGCCGGCCGTGGCAATTGCCGGGCTGGACTCTGGCGTCGTGACGGCCTCGACCCGGGTTTTCGACCCGGGTTACTACATGCTGCCCAACTACGATCACAAATACCGTAACTGGAACCGCACCGGCGACGGCTATGTGGATCTGGACACGGCGATCATGCGTTCCAACGACACCTACTTCTACGACCTGGCGCACAAGCTGGGGATCGATCGGTTGGCGGCCTATATGGGCAAGTTCGGTATCGGCCAGAAGGTCTCGCTGGACATGTTCGAAGAGTCGCCGGGGCTGATGCCGTCCCGCGAATGGAAACGCGCGACCCGACGTCAGGCGTGGTTCCCGGGTGAAACGCTGATTCTGGGGATCGGCCAGGGCTACATGCAGTCCACCCCGTTGCAGTTGGCCCAGGCCACGGCGCTGGTCGCCAACAAGGGCAAGTGGAACCGTCCGCACCTGGCGAAAACCATCGAAGGCCAAAAGCCGCAGGACCCGAACCCGATGCCGGACATCGTTCTGCGTGATGCGTCGGACTGGACCAAGGTCAACCACGGCATGCAGCAAGTGATGCACGGTGCCCGCGGCACCGCGCGTAAAGCGGCGATCGGCTCGCAATACCGGATTGCCGGCAAGTCGGGTACCGCCCAGGTGGTCGCGATCAAACAGGGCGAGAAGTACGACCGCTCCAAGGTTCAGGAACGCCACCGCGACCATGCCTTGTTCGTCGGCTTTGCGCCGGCCGACAACCCGAAAATCACCGTGGCGGTGATGGTCGAGAACGGTGAGTCCGGCTCCGGTGTCGCGGCGCCAGTGGTGCGGCAAGTCATGGATGCCTGGCTCCTGGGCCAGGACGGCCGACTCAAACCCGAGTACGACAGCCCTATCAGCGCGGAGGCTACGGCCCGTGAAGAGTAATTTTGATCGCATCCTCTCCAGTGAGGATGTGATGCGTCGCCGCGCGACGCTGTTGCAACGCCTGCACATCGATGGCCCGTTGCTGATCCTGCTGCTGATCCTCGCGGCCGGCAGCCTGTTCGTGCTGTATTCGGCGAGTGGCAAGAGCTGGGACCTGCTGGCCAAACAAGCGACGTCGTTCGGGATCGGCCTGGTGTCGATGATCGTCATCGCCCAGTTCGAACCGCGTTTCATGGCGCGTTGGGTGCCGCTGGGCTATGTGCTCGGGGTGATCTTGCTGGTGGTGGTGGACGTGATGGGCCACAACGCCATGGGCGCGACGCGCTGGATCAACATTCCCGGAGTGATTCGCTTCCAGCCCTCGGAATTCATGAAGATCCTGATGCCGGCGACGATTGCCTGGTACCTGTCCAAGCGCACGTTGCCACCGCAACTCAAGCATGTCGGGGTCAGTCTGTTCCTGATCGGCTTGCCGTTCATACTGATTGTGCGTCAGCCAGACCTCGGCACGTCGCTGCTGATCCTTGCGGGCGGTGCTTTCGTGCTGTTCATGGGTGGCCTGCGCTGGCGCTGGATCCTCAGCGTGGTCGCGGCAGCCGTGCCGGTGGCGGTCGCGATGTGGTTCTTCATCATGCATGACTACCAGAAGCAGCGGATCCTGACCTTCCTCGACCCGGAGAGCGATCCGCTCGGCACCGGCTGGAACATCATTCAGTCCAAGGCCGCCATCGGTTCCGGCGGCGTGTTCGGTAAAGGCTGGCTGCTGGGCACCCAGTCGCACCTGGACTTTCTGCCGGAAAGCCACACCGACTTCATCATTGCGGTGATGGGCGAAGAGTTCGGTCTGGTGGGCATTTGCGCCTTGCTGCTGATTTACCTGCTGTTGATTGGCCGTGGGCTGGTGATTACCGCCCAGGCGCAGACATTGTTCGGCAAATTGCTCGCCGGCAGCCTGACCATGACGTTTTTTGTTTACGTTTTCGTCAACATCGGTATGGTCAGTGGCCTGTTGCCGGTGGTGGGGGTGCCGTTGCCGTTCATTAGCTACGGCGGAACTTCGCTGGTGACGCTGCTGTCAGCGTTTGGGGTTTTGATGTCGATCCATACCCATCGTAAGTGGATCGCACAGGTTTGAATAAGGTGAAGATTTCAATGCAAGTAATGCGTGGCTGGGCGACTCGATACGCTCCGTGGGTCGGCCTGGTAAGCATCCTTGGTGCAGCGCAGGAAGCGCTGGCCGGCGATTATGAAGGCTCGCCCCAAGTGGCCGAATTCGTCGGTGAAATGACCCGCGACTATGGTTTTGCCGGTGAACAGCTGATGGGCGTGTTCCGCGAGGCCGAGCGCAAGCAATCGATTCTCGACGCGATCTCCCGACCGGCCGAGCGGGTCAAGCAATGGAAGGAATATCGCCCGATGTTCCTGACCGACGCGCGGATCGCCCGGGGCGTGGATTTCTGGCGCCAGCACGAAGCGGCGCTGGCTCGCGCCGAGCGGGAATACGGCGTTCCAGCGCAGGTGATCGTCTCGATCATCGGCGTTGAAACCTTTTTCGGCCGAAATACCGGTAATTATCGGGTGATCGACGCGTTGTCGACCCTCAGTTTCGACTACCCTCCACGTGCAGAATTCTTTCGCAAGGAATTGCGTGAGTTCCTGCTGCTGGCACGTGAAGAGCAGGTCGATCCGTTGACGCTCAAAGGCTCGTACGCCGGCGCCATGGGCTTGCCGCAGTTCATGCCGAGCAGCTTTCGCGCCTACGCGGTGGATTTCGACGGTGATGGCCACATTAATATCTGGACCAATCCGGACGATGCCATCGGCAGCGTTGCCAGCTATTTCAAGCGTCACGGCTGGGAGGCAGGCGAACCGGTGGTCAGCCGGGCCGATGTGCGCGGCGATCAGGTCGACGACGGCTTGACCACCGGCATCGAGCCGACGAAAACCGTCGGGGAGTTGCGGGCGTTGGGCTGGTCGAGTCATGATGCGCTGCGCGATGATATGCCAGTCACGGCTTTCAGGCTTGAAGGTGACAATGGCCCTGAATACTGGATGGGCCTGAAGAATTTTTACGCGATTACGCGTTATAACCGCAGCGTGATGTACGCCATGGCTGTACATCAGTTGTCTGAAATGCTGGTCCAAGCACGGGGCGTCAAGTAATGCTGGCATCGCCAATCCGCAAACCCCTGAAGCTGGTGGCTTTCGCCGCGTTGTCGTTGCTCGTGGTCAGCTGTTCGACCAGTCGTGCACCGCAACAGAAATACACGACCGCGGTACGCGCGACACCAGGTCTGGATATCAACCGTGCCCACAAAGACGGTGCGCCGTGGTGGGATGTGGATATTTCACGGATCCCCGACGCTACGCCGACCCTGCACACCGGCCCGTACAAGGCCAACCCGTATACCGTGCTGGGCAAGACCTACTTTCCGCTGGCCGAATCCAAGCGTTATGTCGCTTCGGGCACGGCGTCCTGGTACGGCACCAAGTTTCACGGGCAGAACACCGCCAACGGCGAAGTGTATGACCTGTACGGCATGAGTGCCGCGCACAAGACCCTGCCATTGCCCAGCTATGTTCGGGTCACCAACCTGGACAACAACAAGAGCGTGATCCTGCGGGTCAATGACCGTGGGCCGTTCTATTCGGATCGCATCATCGACTTGTCCTACGCCGCGGCCAAGAAACTCGGGTATGCCGAGATTGGCACTGCGCGAGTCAAGGTTGAAGGCATCGACCCGCAAGAGTGGTGGGCGGCAAAAGGCCGACCTGCGCCGTTGATGCTCAACGAGCCGCAAGTCGCGCAAAATAGCGCACCGGTGATTACCACGTCGGCCGGCACCGTCGAGCAATGGACGCCACCGCCGCAGCAACATGCCGCGGCCGTTGTGCCGGTGCAGCTCGATGCAAAAAAAAACGCTTCTGTACCAGCCTCTGGCCAGTATCTGCAGGTGGGCGCGTTCGCCAACCCGGACGCTGCAGAACTCCTGAGATCGAAGTTGAGCGGGATGGTGAGCGCTCCGGTGTTCATCAGCTCGATCGTGCGCAACCAACAGACACTGCATCGGGTTCGCCTGGGGCCAATCGGCTCGCAGGGTGAAATCACGCAAGTGCAAAACAGCGTGCGCCTGGCCAATCTCGGTTCGCCGAGCCTGGTGACGGCCGAATAAGCAATTCCTGATTCAAGGTTCACTTGCGGTTTGGGGGGTGAACCTGAGTTGTTGGCTCGTTGAACAATAAAAGCCCGGCAAGGGTTAGAGAGTGAACAACTGAACACGCGATAACCCGCAGGCTCCGTGCCTTGCAGGTTGTCTGATTAGTTTTGCCCGTAGGGCAGTTTCCATTAGCGATTTCGAGAGACGGATGAACATCACCACCTTTGCCAAACGCCTGTGCCTGCTAGTCCCGCTGCTCCTCTCACCCGCCGCTTTTGCGGTCGAGATGATGCCGTCGCCACCACAACTGGCGGCTAAATCCTATGTGCTCATGGACGCCAGCAGCGGCAACGTGCTGGTCGAGAACAACGGTGACCAGCGTCTGCCGCCAGCCAGCCTGACCAAGCTGATGACAGCGTACATTGCGACCCTGGAAATCCGTCGCGGCCAGATCGGTGAAAACGATCCGGTGACCGTCAGTGAGAACGCCTGGCGCACCGGCGGTTCGCGGATGTTCATCAAGGTCGGCTCGCAGGTCACGGTCAGCGACCTGCTGCACGGCATCATCATCCAGTCGGGCAACGACGCCAGCGTCGCGCTCTCCGAGCACATCGCCGGCAGCGAAGACGCGTTCGCCGACCTCATGAACAAGACCGTTGCCGACCTGGGCATGAACAACAGTCACTTCATGAACCCGACCGGTCTGCCAAACCCTGAGCACTATTCCACCGCTCACGACATGGCCATTCTGGCGCGTGCGATCATCCACGAAGACCCGGCTCACTATGCGATCTACTCGCAGAAAGAGTTCTTCTGGAACGGCATCAAGCAACCCAACCGCAACCTGCTGCTGTGGCGTGACAAGACCGTTGACGGTCTGAAAACCGGTCACACCGAAGAAGCCGGCTACTGCATGGTGTCCTCGGCGGTACGTGATGGCATGCGCCTGATCGCCGTGGTGTTCGGCACCAACAGCGAAAGCGCTCGCGCTGCTGAAACCCAGAAGCTGTTGACCTACGGTTTCCGCTTCTTCGAAACCCAGACCTTCTATCAGAAAGGCGCCGAGCTGGCTCAGGCTCCAGTCTGGAAGGGCACCACCAACCAGGTCAAAGCCGGCCTGGCTGAAGACCTGACCATGACCTTGCCAAAAGGCCAGCTGAAAAAGCTCGCTGCCAGCATGACCATGAACCCGCAACTGGTCGCGCCGATCGCCAAGGGCGACGTGATTGGTAAAGTCGAAGTGAAACTGGACGACAAGGTCGTGCACAGCGCTGATCTGATCGCGCTGGACGCGGTCGACCAAGGTGGTATCTTCCGCCGCATGTGGGATAGCATCCGTCTATTCTTCTACGGCTTGTTCAACTGATAGTGTGCACCTGCATGGCCACGCGCTGATCCGGCGCGGGCCATGCCGTCGCCACGGCTTACGCTTACGAGGCCGTTACGCCATGACCGATACCGAAGTAAAGGCACCCAAGATCGAATTCCCCAACGTTGACTACCCGGTTAAGGTGATCAGCGATACCGGTGTGGGCAACAAAGACAAGATCATCGAAATCGTCAAGAAGCACGCGACGATCAATCATGACCGTGTGGACGAACGCCAAAGCACCAATGGCAAGTACACGACGATTCAGTTACACATCGTCGCGACCGACCAGGACCAGCTGTACAACATCAACAGTGAACTGCGGGCCACCGGCTTCGTGCACATGGTGCTGTGATGTCCGAACCGCTGGGCTTTCGCGAGCTCGGCCAGCTGGCTTACGAGCCGGTCTGGCATGCCATGCAACGGTTTACCAACGAGCGCGGTAGCGACCGCGCCGACGAGATCTGGCTGGTCGAGCACCCACCGGTTTTTACCCAGGGGCAGGCCGGCAAGGCTGAGCATCTGCTGCTTCCCGGCGATATTCCGGTGGTGCAGGTCGATCGTGGCGGTCAAGTGACTTACCACGGCCCGGGTCAGTTGGTGGCGTATCTGCTGCTGGATGTGCGCAAGCTGGGTTTCGGCGTGCGCGACCTGGTCAGCCGGATGGAACAGTGCCTGATCGAGCTGCTGGCCAGCTACGGCGTCACCGCCGTGGCCAAGGCCGATGCACCGGGCGTCTACGTCAACGGTGCAAAAATTGCTTCTCTGGGTCTGCGGATCCGCCACGGTTGCTCCTTTCATGGCCTGGCCTTGAACGTGGATATGGACCTGGAGCCGTTTCGCCGGATTAACCCCTGTGGATACGCCGGGCTGGCCATGACCCAGCTGCGCGATCACACCGGGCCGATTGAATTTGCCGAGGTAAGTGCCCGGCTGCGTGCGCAGCTCGTCAAACACCTCGACTATGCTGAGCAGACGACCCTAACGGGCGGAATCGACTGATATGACTACTGCGCAAGACGCTGTGCAAACCATGATCCCGACGCTGGATGTTACCGAGCGCCCGGCCCCGCGAGCCAAAGTGGAAGCTGGCGTAAAGCTGCGCGGCGCCGAAAAGGTTGCGCGTATCCCGGTGAAGATCATTCCAACCACCGAATTGCCGAAAAAGCCTGACTGGATTCGCGTGCGCATCCCGGTTTCCCCGGAAGTCGACCGCATCAAGGCCCTGCTGCGCAAACACAAGTTGCACAGCGTCTGCGAAGAAGCTTCCTGCCCGAACCTCGGCGAATGCTTCTCCGGTGGCACCGCAACTTTCATGATCATGGGCGACATCTGCACCCGTCGCTGCCCGTTCTGCGACGTTGGCCACGGTCGTCCGAAGCCACTGGACGTCAACGAACCGGAAAGCCTGGCCATCGCCATCGCCGACCTGAAACTGAAGTACGTGGTGATCACCTCGGTAGACCGTGATGACCTGCGTGACGGCGGTGCCCAGCACTTCGCCGACTGCATCCGCGAAATCCGCAAGCTGTCGCCGAACGTGCAGCTCGAGACCCTCGTTCCGGACTACCGTGGCCGGATGGACGTGGCGCTGGCAATTACCGCCGCCGAGCCGCCTGATGTGTTCAACCACAACCTGGAAACCGTACCGCGCCTGTACAAGGCTGCACGTCCGGGTTCGGACTATCAGTGGTCGCTGACCCTGCTGCAGAAGTTCAAGCAGATGATGCCGCACATTCCGACCAAATCCGGCCTGATGCTGGGTTTGGGCGAGACCGATGAGGAAGTCATCGAAGTCATGAAGCGCATGCGCGAACACGATATCGACATGCTGACTCTGGGCCAGTACCTGCAACCGTCCCGTAGCCACTTGCCGGTGCAGCGTTTCGTGCACCCAGACACCTTCGCCTGGTTCGCCGAGGAAGGTTACAAGATGGGCTTCAAGAACGTCGCCTCCGGCCCGCTGGTACGTTCCTCGTATCACGCCGACGAGCAGGCGAAACTGGTCAAGGCCGAGTTGATGTCGTCCTGATCTGAAATGCCCGCAAGGCTCACGTCTTGCGGGCATTTTTTTAAAAGCTACTCGGTACCACGTCACACCCGGTTTTTTCCTGCGCCCTGCGGGACAGCTGAACCTCTTCTGTTTATCCCCGTTCCTGACTACTGTGTGCTGAAGCATTCACACAGGGAGAATCACGGATGACCACTCGCTCGACCCCCGTTATTTCCGAGCACGCCCCGGTTCCGGCATTACCTGCCGAGGGGCTGATCGGTGTCATTGCGCCGGCAGGCCCGGCGGCACTGGATACCGAAACGGCTTTTCAATGGATGCGTGCACGCGGGTATTCGCTGCGGATTTTTCCGGGTGTCCTGGAGAAAGACGGCTACCTCGCCGGCAGTGACGACGTTCGCCTGAAGGATCTGCATGAGGCGTTTGGCGATCCGGCCATTGATGCGATTCTCTGCCTGCGTGGCGGCTACGGCAGCCCGCGCCTGCTGGACCGGATCGACTTCGAGTTGCTGCGGCGCAATGCCAAGCCGTTTGTCGGCTATAGCGACATTACGGCGCTGCACCTGGCCATCAGCCGTTATGCGGGGTTCGTGACCTTTCACGGTCCGATGCTCAACGCCGATCTGCTGGGGAACAAGCTCCAGCCGACCGAGTCTTCGTTGCTCAGCCTGCTCAGAGGCCAGTTGAACGCTGGAAGTCTGTTGGCGCACCCGGTGGCGTACCCTTTGACTACGATCGAGCCAGGCATCGCTCATGGGCGTTTGCTGGGCGGTAATCTGTCGATGATTGCCGCGACCCTGGGCACGCCTTTCGAAATCGATGCCGACGGGATCATTCTGTTCATCGAAGACGTCAACGAGCCGATATATCGCATCGACCGGTTGCTGACCCATCTGCGCCTGGCCGGCAAGCTGAGCACGCTGCGCGGGGTGCTGGTGGGGGATGTGGCCGGCGTGGACAGCGATGCATTGGCGAAGTTGCTCAAGCAAACCTTCGAGCCATTGCGGATTCCGGTGCTTGCCGGTTGGCGCAGCGGCCATTGCGACCCGAACCTGACGCTGCCCATGGGCGCGTTGGTGAGGCTGGATGCGGGGAGCAAGGCGTTGTGGCTGGAGCAGGATGTGGTGATCAAGTAACAGTCTGACCCGTGGCGAGGGAGCTTGCTCCCGCTCGGCTGCGTAGCAGTCGTCTAACCGACGAACGCATGCGATTTGGAGGCGCTTCGCACCTCCGCGGGAGCAAGCTCCCTCGCCACAGATTGAGGCCAAGCCTCAGCGGTTACGCAAACCTTCCAGCAACTTGTGCGTCGGGTAACCATCTGCCGGCCAGCCAAACGACTGCTGGGCGCTGCGAATGGCCTTGCGGGTGTTGGCGCCGATGATGCCGTCGGCGTTCCCCGCATCGTAGTTACTGGCGCTCAGCAAATTCTGCAGTTCGATGCGCTCTGAACGACTCAGGGGCAGGTCATCCTTCGGCCATTCGCCGTTGATCAGGCCCGCTCCATTAAAGCGTTCAGACAACAGGTTCACCGCCAATGCGTAGGACGACGAATTGTTGTACTTGAGGACTGCGCGGAAGTTATCGAGGATCAGGAACGCCGGGCCACGATAACCGGCGGGCAGCAGCAGGGCGGCTGACAGGTGTTCGGAACCGGGTGGAACGACGCCGCCGTTGGGCAGTTTGATGCCCATTTGCATCCACTCGGAGACGCTTTTGCGAATCGCACCGTCAGCCAGCGAATAGTCGAAACCACTCGCCAGTTGCACTTCGAAGCCCCAAGGCTGACCTTTCTGCCAGCCGGAGCTTTGCAGGTAATGGGCAGTGGAGGCCAGTGCATCGGTCGGGCTGCCCCAGATATCACGGTGACCGGTACCGTCAAAATCGACCGCGTGGGTGAGGTAGGTGGTCGGGATGAACTGGGTCTGGCCCATGGCGCCAGCCCAGGAACCGAGCATCTTCTCGGGCGTGATATCACCCTGTTGCAGAATTTGTAGAGCGGCCAGCAATTGGGCGTGAGCAAAGCCCGGACGCCGGCCTTCGTAGGCCAGGGTCGCCAGCGAGCGGATCACCGATTTGTCGCCCTGGAAACTGCCGAAGTTGCTTTCCATGCCCCAGACGGCCACGAGCGCCTGGCGATCAACACCATAACGCTGCTCGATGGTGCTCAAGGTCTCGGCGTACTGGCTGAGTAATGCCTGGCCTTTACGCACGCGCGCGGCGGAGAGCGCACCGTCGAGGTATTCCCACACCGGGCGGGTGAACTCCGGTTGGCTGCGGTCGGCACGGATCACGCTCATGTCCAGCGTGATGCCGGCAAAGGCGCGGTCGAACACATCCGGACGGATACCGGCGGCGAGGGCATCCTGGCGAAAACCGGCTTCCCATTCCTCGAAGGTCTGGGTCGGCTGGATGTCGAGATTGTCGCCAGTCGGCACTACCGGAGGAATGATGGCCGGAGTAGTCGCAACGGGGGCGGTTTGGAGCGGTTGCGCGTCGGCAGCGGTGGGTTTTTCCGCGCAGGCGACAAGCAATACAAGGCTGGAGGCAGCAATCAGTTGGCGCAGGTGCCAACGACGGGAAAGACAAAGGGGCATGCACAGGTCCAGATAATACGAATCAGGTGCAGACCTTATCATGCCGAGAGGGAGCGAGGTGATGTTGAAACTTCATGCCGCCAGAAAGTAAGAAGCCTCCCAGCTTTTAGACTGGAAGGCTTCGCGGCGGTAGCTGCCTTTGCCCTTGCCGGGTTGTTCCTGACGGCTGCGGAACAGGGGCTGGGCGACAATGGATTTGGCCTTGTTGGGCCGCTTGTGTTTGCTCATGGGCGGTGCTCTCGTTGAGTGGTTTTCGCGGGGCAAATCATCGGCCGAAGTTGGGATTCTGTCTAGTCCCTGCGATGCGTAGGACCATTCAGCTCTGTTTGGAGTGAACTCGGTTAGTGTGGCGAGGGGGCTTGCCCCCGTTCGGCAGCGAAGCAGCCGTGATTGCTGGGCACGCGGTGTGTGTCTGTGGATATGCGGTTTGCAGATTTCAGGGCCGCGTCGCCCGAACGCGGACCGACCCAGCGGGGGCAAGCCCCCTCACCACAGGGTATGTTCGCGGCAGGGTTTACTCGGCAGGCAATGCCAGGCGCTGGCCGGCCATCAACAACGCCAAGCGGCTCAGGCTCATCCACGGCGAACCGGCGGCCTGGCCTTTTATTTGTGCGTCGATCCGCTGGGCATCGAGCAGC
Source organism: Pseudomonas sp. GW822-FHT04C11 (assembly GCF_058800905.1). Classification (NCBI taxonomy): domain Bacteria; kingdom Pseudomonadati; phylum Pseudomonadota; class Gammaproteobacteria; order Pseudomonadales; family Pseudomonadaceae; genus Pseudomonas; species Pseudomonas sp. GW822-FHT04C11. Next base: position 155,131 of record NZ_JBXAMS010000010.1, read on the forward strand.
AGTTGCGCCCAGCGTTGCGCCGAATGGCGTTGCAGGGCTTTACTCATCAGGGGTTTGCGCTTGTCCCAGACGGGCGGTCGGGCCTGGCTGAAGGCTTTGTCCAGCGGCACACCCTGGCTGTATTGCAGCGACAGGTTGGCCAATAGCCGAAGCTCTCGGGCCAGCGCCCAAAGAATCACCGGTGGTTCGACGCCTTCGCCGCGCAAACCTTCAAGCATGCGTAGCGCATGCGCCGCTTCGCCATTAAGAATGGCATCGGTCAACCCGAAAACATCGAAGCGCGCGCTGTCGGCAACTGCCGCTTGCACCGTTTCGAGCGTGATCTGGCCACCTTCGGCCATCAGCTTGAGCTTTTCGATTTCCTGGGCGGCCGCCAGCAGGTTGCCTTCGACCCTTGCTGCGATCAGCTCGACAGCGTCCTGGCTGGCAGCAAGCCCAGCCTGGGACAAACGCTGACGAATCCATTGCGGCAACTGGTTGGCATCCACCGGCCAGATCTGCACGAACTGGGTCTGCGGGCCTTCGACCAGCGCCTTGCCCCACTTGGTTTTTTGCGCGCTGGCGTCGAGTTTTGGCAGGCTGATCAGCAGCAAGGTATCTTCGGCCGGACGCGAGCAATACTCCATCAGCGCTGCTGCACCTTTGTCGCCCGGTTTGCCGGACGGCAAGCGCAACTCCAGCAGGCGCTTTTCGGCGAACAACGACATGCTGGCGCCGGCTTGCAGCAGCGTACCCCAGTCGAAACTGGCGTCTGCGCTGAATACCTGGCGTTCGTCAAAACCTTGCTGGCGGGCAGCAGAGCGGATGGCGTCGGCAGCTTCCTGACACAACAGTGGGTCATCGCCACTGATGATGTAAACGGGCGCAAGGGCGCCTTGCAGGTGTTTGCCGAGCTGGGCGGGGGCTAGTTTCATAAGACAGGGCGAACGGGGCGCCAGAGCGCCCCGTACGACTTACTCGGTCGGTACTTGCATAGGTGACTGACGCGGAGTGTTCGCTTCAGCTTTACGGGCTGCTTCCAGCGCGTCGGCTTCCGCTTTGGCACGGTCATCGGCAGTCTGTTGCAACTGATCAAGCTGAGCCGGGGTAAGCTGTTGCAGGCGCAGCATCATGCGTTGCACCATGTCGCGACGCATTTCCTTGCGCACCTCGGCGGCTTCCTGGTCGGAGCCAGTGATGTTGTTGCCGTCGTGGATGAAGACCTTCTGCACTTGCAGTTTGTCGTCGAGCAGGGACAGCTTGTTGTGGCCCACGATTTGATAGTTCAGCACGTTGGTCAGCTCATACTCGGCCGAATGGCCGCCGCCGGAGTAGCTGAGGCTGCGCTGGCTTTCCTGTTCGTCGGTGAATACCAACTTGTAAGGTGCGCCGGCATAGACTTTGACGCCACTGCTTTCAAGCACCTGGCGCATCAGCGTCACGGTTTCGCCATATGAGTTGCGTGCGCTCAGGTCGAGTTCCCTGATCGCCAGTTCGGCGGTGCCGGTACCGCGCAGTTGGAAGCCGCAGGCGCTCAGCAAAACAGCGAGCCCCATCACCAGCAGATTGCGTTTGATCATCTTGTTGCTCCCCTTGAAACCATGTGGGCCGAGCGTGCGACCCGAAAGGTTCTGTTCGGCGCCAGGTATGGACCTTGCGCCTGATCCAATTAGCTAGCGACGATATTGACCAGTTTTCCGGGCACTACGATCACTTTACGAATAGTCAGGCCGTCGACAAAGCGCAGCACGTTTTCATTGGTCCGTGCGGCGGCTTCGACTTCTTCGCGGCTGGCACTGGCCGGCATTTCGATCTGGCCGCGCAGCTTGCCGTTGACCTGAATCACCAGTTGCAGGCTGTCTTGAACCAGCGCGCTGTCGTCCAGAACCGGCCAACCGGCATCGATCACCGGATCGGCGTGACCCAGTCGATGCCACAGCTCATGGCTGATGTGCGGGGTGATCGGGGCCAGGAGCAGGGTCACGGTTTCCAGGCCTTCGTGAATCAGCGCGCGGTCCTGTTCGGTGCCTTGCGCGGCTTTTTCCAGCACGTTCATCAGCGTCATCACTTGGGCGATGGCGGTGTTGAATTTGTGGTTCTGGCCCACGTCGTGGCTGGCCTGCTTGATAGCCTGGTGGATTGAACGGCGAATGGCTTTCTGCTCGTCGTTCAAGGTGGCGACGTCCAGTTTGCCCGGCAGGCCCTGGGTGACGTGCGCTTGAGCGAGACGCCAGACGCGCTTGAGGAAGCGGTGCGAACCTTCTACGCCGGAGTCGGACCATTCCGCGCTCATGTCCGGTGGCGAGGCGAACATCATGAACAGGCGGCAAGTGTCTGCGCCGAACTGATCGATCATCGACTGTGGATCGACGCCGTTGTTCTTCGACTTGGCCATCTTCTCGGTCCCGCCGATTTCCACCGGCAGGCCGTCTGCGATCAACTTGGCGCTAATGACCTTGGCCTTGCTGTCGCGCTCGAGTACCACGTCCGCCGGGTTGAACCAGGTGTAAGCACCGTTGGCTTCGCGACGATAATAAGTCTCGGCGATCACCATGCCCTGGGTCAGCAGGTTCTTGAACGGCTCGTTGGAGCTCACCAGGCCTTCGTCGCGCATCAGCTTGTGGAAGAAGCGCGCATAGAGCAGGTGCAGGATCGCGTGTTCGATACCGCCGATGTATTGATCCACTGGCAACCAATGGTCGGCCGCGGATTTTTCCACCAGGCCGCCTTCATAGTGCGGAGAGGCGTAACGGGCGTAGTACCACGAGGACTCGACGAAGGTGTCCATGGTGTCGGTTTCACGCTTGGCAGGTGCGCCGCATTTCGGGCACGTGCATTCGTAAAACTCGGGCATGCGCGCCAATGGCGAACCAGCGCCATCGGGTACGACGTCTTCCGGCAGCACGACAGGCAGTTGGTCTTCCGGCACCGGCACGTCACCGCAGGTATTGCAGTGGATGATCGGAATCGGGCAGCCCCAGTAACGCTGGCGACTGATGCCCCAGTCGCGCAGACGGAACTGAGTGCGCGAGGCACCGAGGCTTTTCTTGATCAGGGCTACTTCGATGGCGTCGAACGCGCCCGCGAAATCCAGGCCATCGAACTCGCCGGAGTTGATCAGCGTGCCGTGTTCGCCGTAGGCGTCTTGCCATGGTGTCGGGTTGCTATCACCGGAACTGGTGCGCACGACTGATTTAACCGGCAGGTTGTACTTGTGGGCGAATTCGAAATCGCGCTCGTCGTGGGCCGGAACCGCCATTACCGCGCCGTCGCCGTAGTGCATCAGCACATAGTTGGCGACCCATACCGGCAATTTTTCGCCGGTCAGCGGGTGCTCGACGAACAGGCCGGTCGGCAGGCCTTTTTTCTCCTGGGTGGCAACGTCGGCTTCGGCCACGCTGCCGCCTTTGCATTGCGCGATGAACGCTTGCAGCTCAGGGTTGTTCTTCGCCGCCAGGGTCGCCAGGTGATGTTCGGCAGCCACGGCAACGTAGGTCGCGCCCATCAGGGTGTCCGGACGGGTGGTGAAGACTTTCAGTGCGCCCGTTTCGCCGATCGAGTCGACGTTGTACGGGAACTGCACTTCCATGCCGCGGGATTTGCCAATCCAGTTGCGCTGCATGGTTTTGACTTGCTCAGGCCAGCCCGGCAGGTCGTCGAGACTCTCCAGCAGTTCATCCGCGTAAGCGGTGATTTTGAAGTAGTACATCGGGATTTCGCGTTTTTCGATCAGCGCGCCGGAGCGCCAGCCGCGACCGTCGATCACCTGTTCGTTGGCCAGAACGGTCTGGTCGACCGGGTCCCAGTTCACGGTGCCGTTTTTACGGTAGATCACGCCTTTTTCGAACAGGCGAGTGAACAGCCATTGTTCCCAACGGTAGTAATCCGGCTTGCAGGTGGTGACTTCGCGCGACCAGTCCACCGCCAGGCCCAGGCTGCGCAGCTGGGATTTCATGTAGGCGATGTTTTCGTAGGTCCACTTGGCGGGCGCTACGTTGTTCTTCATTGCGGCGTTTTCCGCCGGCATGCCAAAAGCGTCCCAACCCATGGGTTGCAGGACGTTTTTGCCTTGCATGCGCTGATAGCGGGAGATCACGTCGCCAATGGTGTAGTTGCGCACGTGCCCCATGTGTAGCTTGCCGCTGGGGTAAGGGAACATCGACAGGCAGTAGAAAGTCTCCTTGCCTGGCTGTTCACTGACTTCAAAGGACTTTTGCTCGTCCCAGAACGACTGGGCGGCGGCTTCGATTTCACGGGGCTGGTATTGTTCGTGCATGGCTACTTTTGAACTGAATAGGGGTGGCCTAATCCTCTTCAATGCAACGCTGGACGCTGATGACGCCAAAAGTGGCGTTTTCGATGCCCAGTCGAGCTGGAAGTGGAGTTACAGGAAGCGCCGTAGCATACATGACCGCACTCTACCGAGGGAAACCTTGATTACACGCGTAGGGCCGTTGGTCGCGGCACCTGAACGGTTTTCTCAGCGAAGCTAAGCTCTAGATGGGGAGTGAGTCTTATCTTCAATGAGGTGAGGGATGGTTGAGTCACAACGAAAAGTAACTAAACCGGAGCTGTACGAAAAGCTGATAGAGCGCCTGGGGCTGGCCCTGGATGCCGCAAGGACAGCTGGCCGGTTACGCGATGAGCGTCCGGTGGAGCTGGAACTTCGCGGGTTGAGCCGCGCAGAGTTCGAACTGATCATGGCTTATCTGGATCGTAGTGAACATGAGGCGCAAGGATGCTTGTCATCAGAAGCAGTGAAGCCTAAGGACGTTCCCCGTTCGGCGAAAATTATCTGGTTGCAAGACAAGCTCTCTCGCAGAGACGCGGTAAAGGTCCGGTCCCTGCTGGTCAAGTAAGCGATCAGGCAAATGTTCGTTGCCCCAAGCGGGCGCATGAAGTCGCCCGAGATGGCTTTTTGAAGGAAAGGCCTTCCATCTTAGTTGTCGCTTTGTTTCAACCCACTTAGGCTTCGGGCATCTCAGGAGATGCCCGATGCCTTTTCGTTATTTCGTTAAACAACTGCTTCTGCCACCCGGTATTTTTTTGCTGTTGCTTGCGCTTGCCTGGTGGTTGCGCCGCTCAAGACCACGCCTTGCAGGGCTGTGTTTTGCCTTGGGCGCCGGTGGGTTCTGGTTGATGAGCTTGCCGGTCGTTGTGCAGTGGAGCGCGAAGGCCCTTGAGCGTGAAGCACCGCTGGCCCGCAGCGAATGGGCGACTCTGGCCGAGCGCGCGGATGTGATCGTGGTGCTGGGGGCGGGGCGCGAACGCGGTGACCTGGCCTGGGGTTCCGATCAGCCAACGGGTGTGGCGCTGGAGCGTGAGCGTTATGCGGCGCGGCTGGCCAAGGCGTCGGGTTTGCCGGTGTTGACCAGCGGTGGTTTGCATTACGGCACGCCACCGACTGAAGCGAAGTTGATGGCCGATTCGTTACAGGATGATTTTGGGGTCACGGTTCGTTGGCAGGAAGGGCGCAGCCGCACCACCTGGGAAAACGCTCAATTCACTGCCGAACTGCTGGAGCCTGTGGGGTTGAAGCGGGTCGTGGTGGTGACGCAAGCCTGGCATATGCCGCGCAGCGTCTGGAGTTTCGAGCAGGCGGGATTTACCGTGGTGCCGGCTCCGGTGGGCTTTTTAGGCACCGATAATGGCGAGCCGTTGGGTGGCTGGATGCCGACGTTCAAGTCGATCTGGCGATCGGGGCAGCTGTTGAATGAGGCCGTGGGGCAGATCGGCTATTCGATTTTTTATCGCTGATATTGATCGTTCCCACCTCTGTGGCAAGGGAGCAAGCTCCCTCGCCACAAGCGCTTAAACCGTCTTGGCGATCCGGCTGGCCAGCAATGCCCAGCCAAACAGCAGTACACAAAGGATAAGCAGCGGCCACGAGCGCCATTGCAGGTAAGGCGTCAGGTTGTGCATCGGCACCACGTCACCGTAGAGAATGCCGCGTTCGAATTGCGGGATTTGCACGGTGATTTTGCCGAAGGGATCAATCAATCCGGTGACGCCGTTGTTGGTCGCGCGAATCATCCAGCGCCCGGCTTCCAGCGCTCGCATTTGCGCCATCTGCAAGTGTTGCAGCGGGCCGATGGAGGTGCCGAACCAGGTGTCGTTGCTGATGGTCAGCAGCAAATCGCTGCGCGCCGAAAGGCTGGCGGCAAATTCCGGGTAGACCACTTCGTAACAGATGAACGGTGCAATCTGATAACCCTTGGCTTGCAACAACGGCTGATCAGCCGGGCCGCGGGCGAAATCCGACATCGGCAGATCGAAGAACGCAATCAGGCCGCGCAGTAACTCTTGCAGCGGCACGTATTCGCCAAACGGCACCAGTTTCTGCTTGAGGTAAGTGCCATCGCCTTGGCCAACCACCGTGATGCCATTGTAGAAGCGTTTCTCGTGATGCACTTCCTGGCGGATCGGCACGCCGGTAATCAGTGCCGAGTTACGTTCGGCGGCGAAGCTGCCCATCATGTTCAGGTAGCCCTCGGCAGACTCCTTGAGCACCGGGACCGCGGTTTCCGGCCAGATCAGCAGGTCGACACGTTTGGAGGTGAAGCTCATGTCGCGGTACAGCGCCAGTTGCGCGTTGAGCTGCGCCGGGTCCCACTTCATGCTTTGTTCGATGTTGCCCTGAATCGCCGCGACGCTCAGCGGATTGCCCGAAGGGCTGGTCCAGGCGTGGCCTTTGAGCGACAGGCCGATGACCCAAGGCGCAGCCAGCAACAGCAGGCCGGCGACGATAAAGCCTTTGTGTCCGGCCTTGATCAGGCGTGGCAGGTTGTACGCAAGCGCGGCGGTCAGGGCCAGGCTGAAGGAAATCAGCCACATACCACCCAATGGCGCCAATCCGGCGAGCGGACCGTCGAGTTGGCTGTAACCGGAATAAAGCCATGGAAAACCGGTGAGGAACCAGCCGCGAAACGCTTCCTGGCCCACCCACAACGCCGCGAATGCCAAGGCGTCGGCCAATGGCGCTTCGTTACGGCGCAACCAGCGCGCCCAGATCCAGGCGGGCAGGGCGAAGAACCAGGCAATCGCGGCGGTGAACGCCAGCATCAGCAATCCGGCGAGCAGCATCGAAGCGCCACCAAAGTTATGGATGCTGTAGTAGATCCAACTGGTGCCGGCGCCAAACAGGCCGAAACCGAAACACCAGCCGCGACCCAGCGCCTGACGAGGTGTCAGTTCACGCAAGCCCGCATAGAAAAATCCGACCGCCAGCAATGCCAGCGGCCAGATATCGAATGGCGCCAAGGCCAGAGTGGTGAGTGCACCGGCCGCCACGGCCAGCAGGTTACCGGGCCAGCCGGGGCGGGTGATCCAACGCATGTCAGTCCTTAGCGGGCTATAGGGGTCAAGCGCAGCAAGTGAATGCGACGGCTGTCGGCGTTCAGGATGCGGAAGCGATAGGCGCCGATTTCAGTGATTTCGTTGCGTTTTGGCAAGTGCCCGAACGCGCTCATCACCAGGCCGCCAACGGTATCGAATTCGTCGTCGGAGAATTCGCTGTCGAAGAACTCGTTGAAGTTCTCGATCGGTGTCAGGGCCTTGATCAGGAAATCGCCGCTTGGCAGTGGCTTGATGTAGCTGTCTTCTTCAACGTCGTGCTCGTCTTCGATGTCGCCGACGATTTGCTCGAGCACGTCTTCGATGGTCACCAGGCCCGCTACGCCGCCGTATTCGTCGATGACGATGGCCATGTGGTTATGGTTGGCGCGGAACTCGCGCAGCAACACGTTCAGACGCTTGGACTCGGGCACGAAAGTGGCCGGACGCAGCAAATCCTTGATGTTGAAGCTGTCGCCGTTCTCTTTGAGGATCAGCGGCAGCAGATCCTTGGCCAGCAACACGCCCATGACGTCGTCGTGGCTCTCGCCGATTACCGGGTAACGCGAGTGCGCGGACTCAACCACGGCCGGGAGGAATTCACGGGGTGTCTGGGTCGCCTTGATGCTGACCATCTGCGAGCGCGGGACCATGATGTCGCGTACTTGCAGGTCAGCGACCTGGATGGCGCCCTCGACGATGGCCAGCGCTTCGCTGTCCAGCAATTTGTTCTGATGGGCATCACGCAGAAGCTCCAGCAGCTCCTGACGGTTTTTCGGCTCGTGGGCAAAAGCCTGGGTGAGCTTACCCAGCCAGGACTTTTGCCCGTTGCTCGATCGATCTTCGCTCATAGCGATTACTCTGAATCCTTTGTTGTAACGATAGGGGATGTTTCGGTTTCGTCGTCCGCATAGGGGTCAGGATGACCCAATTCTGCAAGCAACGTTCGTTCCAGTGCTTCCATTTCTTCGGCTTCGTCATCATCTATATGGTCGTAACCAAGCAGATGCAAGCAGCCGTGAATGACCAGATGCGCCCAGTGGGCCTTCAACTCCTTGCCTTGCTCGGCAGCCTCGCGCTCGACCACGGCCACGCAGATCACCAGATCGCCCAGCAACGGGATGTCCAGCAATTCGTCGGGCACATCGGCAGGGAACGACAACACATTGGTTGCGTAATCCTTTTGACGCCAGGTGTAGTTCAGCTCGCGGCCTTCTTCCTCGTCGACCAGGCGAATGGTCAATTCCGAGTCGGCGGTGCGCTGACGCAGGGCCAGTTCGCACCATTGGCGGAACTCGGCTTCGCTTGGAGCGGGCGCTTCGGTCGCCAGTTGCAGATCAAGCTCAAGCATCGTGGCGATTGCCCTTTTCAGCGGAAAGCGTTGCAGGTTCGTCAATCAGGCGATTTTCGAAACGCTCATAGGCTTCGACAATGCGCTGCACCAGCGGGTGGCGCACGACGTCTTTGGGTTTGAAGTGGGTAAAGCTGATGCCCGGTACTTCCTTGAGCACGTCGATCACATGAATCAGCCCGGACTTGGTGCCTTTCGGCAGGTCGATCTGGGTGATGTCACCGGTGATGACCGCGGTCGAGCCAAAACCGATCCGCGTCAGGAACATCTTCATCTGTTCGACGGTGGTGTTCTGGCTTTCGTCGAGGATGATGAAGCTGTTGTTCAGCGTGCGGCCTCGCATGTACGCCAGCGGCGCAACTTCGATCACCTGGCGTTCGATCAGCTTGGCGACGTGTTCAAAGCCGAGCATTTCGTACAGCGCGTCATACAGCGGGCGCAAGTACGGGTCGATTTTTTGTGCCAGGTCGCCGGGCAGGAAGCCGAGTTTCTCGCCGGCCTCGACCGCTGGACGTACCAGCAGGATGCGGCGGATCTGCTCGCGCTCCAGCGCATCGACTGCGCAGGCAACGGCCAGATAGGTCTTGCCGGTACCGGCGGGGCCGATGCCGAAGTTGATATCGTTGCCCAGGATTTCCTTCACGTAGCGCAGCTGATTCAAGCCGCGAGGGCGAATCATGCCTTTTTTGGTGCGCAGGGCGACTGAGGGTTCGGCGGGCGAATGGTTGTCCATTTCTTCCACGGCCGATTCCTGCAGGAACAGGTGAACCATGTCTGGCGACAGCTCGCTACTCTTGGTTTCACGGTAGAGGCGGCGCAGCAGGTTTTCCGCGGAGATGGTGTGCTTGGGCTCGCCGATCAATTCGAACTGATTGCCGCGATTGCGGATCACGATCGCCAGGCGCTGTTCGATCAAGCGCAAATGCTCGTCGAATTGCCCGCACAGATTGGCGAAGCGATGAGCCTCAAAGGGCTCGAGGATGAAGCGATGTGGTTCTATGGGTGCGTTCAAGGTTGTTTTTAGCCGCCCTGGGGCAATGGAGATAAATCAAGGATAACGCCAGAGGCCTGGGTACGAAAGCTCTTAAACAGACCAACATCAAACACCCATTCCATTCCTGTGGCGAGGGAGCTTGCTCCCGCTGGAGTGCGAAGCGCTCCCACCCCGGTCACTACGGTTTTTCAGAAGGTACCGAAGCGACTGGTTTGCGGCTGCTTCGCAACCGAGCGGGAGCAAGCTCCCTCGCCACAGGAGCCCGCACTAGCCGGAACTAGCCTTGTTGAATCAACGAGCCACGTAGCGAGTGCGGCTGTGCGGCGTCGATGTGCACGTCGGCGAACTGGCCGATCAAGGTCGGATTGTCGCAGCGGAAGTTTACGATTCGATTATTTTCGGTCCGGCCTTGCAGTTCGCCCGGGTCTTTTTTCGAGTAATCGGTCACCAGGATCCGCTGGGTTGAACCGACCATTTGTCGGCTGATCTCGAAACCTTGCTGGTTGAGGCGATGTTGCAGGGCGTTCAGGCGCTCTTTTTTCAGCTCTTCCGGGGTTTCGTCGGCCAGGTCGGCAGCCGGGGTGCCCGGGCGCTGGCTGTAGACGAACGAGTAGGAGAAGTCGAAACCGACGTCTTCAATCAGCTTCATGGTCTGTTCGAAGTCTTTTTCGGTCTCGCCGGGGAAGCCGACGATAAAGTCCGAACTGATGCAAATGCCCGGTACGGCGGCGCGCAGCTTGCGCAGTTTCGACTTGTACTCGAGTGCGGTGTGGTTGCGCTTCATCGCTGCAAGAATCCGGTCCGAACCCGACTGCACCGGCAAATGCAGGTGTTTGACCAGTTCCGGTACATCGGCGTGGGCCTGGATCAGGCTGTCGGAGAACTCCAGCGGGTGTGACGTGGTGTAGCGAATACGGTCGATGCCATCGACAGCCGCCACCACGCGGATCAGCTCGGCCAGATCGGCCAGGCGCCCATCATGGGTCAGGCCACGGTAGCCGTTGACGTTCTGCCCCAGCAGGGTGACTTCACGCACGCCGTTCTCGGCCAGGTGAATGATCTCGGCGATCACGTCGTCGAACGGCCGGCTGACTTCTTCACCGCGGGTATAGGGCACTACGCAGAAAGTGCAGTACTTGCTGCAACCTTCCATCACCGACACATAGGCGCTTGGGCCATCGATGCGCGGTTCTGGCAGGTGGTCGAATTTTTCGATTTCCGGGAACGAGACGTCGACTTGCGGCAGTTTGGTCAGGCGCGCGGCGTCGATCATTTCCGGCAGACGGTGCAAAGTCTGCGGGCCGAAGACCACGTCGACATAGGGTGCGCGGTCGCGGATTGCCGCGCCTTCCTGGCTGGCCACGCAACCGCCGACGGCGATGACCATTTCCGGGTTGGCGAGCTTCAGTTCGCGCCAGCGGCCAAGCTGGGAGTACACCCGGTCCTGGGCGCGCTCGCGAATCGAGCAGGTGTTGAGCAGGATGACGTCTGCGTCTTCGGCGCGCGCCGTCACTTCCAGGGCCTGATGTTCGCCCAGCAGATCGACCATGCGCGAGCTGTCGTACTCGTTCATCTGGCAACCGTGGGTTTCGATGTAAAGCTTCTTGGCCATGGACGGGTTCATCACGTGATTCAAAGAACCGCGCATTATAGGGAACAAGTCCCCAGGTTCCTACCGTCGTGCGTCCAGCGGCTATGCTATAGTTCGCGCCCTCATTTTTATCCCTCGATGTGTTGTTCGCCCACCATGACCAAACGTGAAGCTCCAATCTACAAGGTGATTTTCCTCAACCAGGGCCAGGTGTTCGAAATGTACGCCAAGCAGATCTATCAAAGTGATCTGTGGGGCTTTCTGGAAGTGGAAGAGTTCGTCTTTGGCGAGCGCACGCAAGTGGTCGTCGATCCGAGCGAAGAGAAGCTCAAGGCTCAGTTCGAGGGCGTGGTGCGCAGTTTTGTGCCGATGCATTCGATTGTGCGCATCGACGAAGTCGAGCGTATGGGCACCCCGAAAATCAGCGAAGCCCGTGGCGCGGTCGGCAATGTCATGCCGTTTCCGATGCCGATGCCTGAGAAGTAAGCGGCTGCCCCCTGTGGCGAGGGAGCTTGCTCCCGCTGGGGCGCGAAGCGGCCCTGAATTATATCTGTCACACCGCGTTAGCTGACTTTACGACCGCTGCGCAGTCGAGCGGGAGCAAGCTCCCTCGCCACAGTAGCCCGCGCTGGATTCAGGGTAATGGCGAGAAAGGCGTACGCCCGTCGGCGCTTTGCAGTTCCATCAGGTATTTACGGAAAATTTGCCCCAGCACCTGGGTCGCAACTTCCAGTTCACTGCGTTGCATGTGCTCGGCGACTTCGTCGGCGGTGTCCAGCGCATCTTCCGCGCCGTTGACCGCGGCCATTTTCAGCACGATATATGCCTGAACGTTATTGGCCGGCACGCCTTCGCCATGGAAGAACATGATGCCGAGTTTGAATTGCGCCTGAGCGTGGCCTTGCAGCGAAGCTTTTTCGAAGTAGCTCAGGGCTTGATTGAGGTCGCGCGGCACGCGTTTGCCGTCGTAGTAGAACTCGCCCAACTCGTATTGCGCTTCCGCATCCCCGGCGTCCGACGCTTTCTGGCAGGCGGCGAGCGCCTCCTTCAGGTCTTCAGGCTGGGTATTGAGGGTGCAACGACCCATCGCTGGGATCAACAACGAGTTGCCGCCTGCTTGTGCATGCGCGAGCAGGGGCTGAAGGAGCAACAGGCAGCCCAGTGCAAGGGCGCGGCCGGTGCGGTTCATGGGAATCGACTTACCTCTGAAGGGCGCGCGGACCCGTCGAGGGATCCAATAAGCGCGCATTATGAAATAAGCAGGACCCACCTTACAAAGTCTTTACTCGTTTTTCTGCCGCGCGGGGAATATATCTGCCGCTTTTGGGGGAATTATCAGTATCGCGTAAGAAATAAGCTAGGCAGGTAGGATAAAGCTGACGCCGACAATCGTCGACGTCAGCGTCTATTGCATTACTTCAATGCAGCGAATGCACGTTCAGCAGCGTCCAGCGTCAGCTTCAGCTCGGCGTCGCCGTGAGCGATCGAGGTGAAACCGGCTTCGAAGGCGCTCGGTGCCAGGTACACGCCACCTTCAAGCATCAGGTGGAAGAAGCGCTTGAACAGGTTGGCATCGCTGGCCATCACGTCATCGAAGGTCACGATGTCGTCGGCGCCGCTGAAGTACAGGCCAAACATGCCACCGGCCTGGGTGGTCACGAACGGGATGCCAGCGGCGTCGGCGCGCTGTTGCAGGCCATCGAGCAGGCGACTGGTGTACTCGCTGAGTTCGGCGTGGAAGCCCGGGCGGCTGATCAGGCGCAGGGTGGTCAGGCCGGCGGCCATGGCCAACGGGTTACCCGACAGCGTGCCCGCCTGGTAAACCGGACCCAGTGGCGCGATGTGCGACATGATTTCGCGTTTGCCGCCGAAGCAGCCGACCGGCATGCCGCCACCGATAATCTTGCCGAAGGTGCTCAGGTCCGGGGTTACGCCGTAATACGCCTGGGCCCCACCCAGTGCCACGCGGAAACCGGTCATCACTTCGTCGAAGATCAGCACCACGCCGTGTTTGTCACACAGGGTGCGCAGGCCTTCGAGGAAACCTGGCGCTGGCGGCACGCAGTTCATGTTGCCCGCCACTGGCTCGACGATGATGCACGCCACTTCCTGGCCAACTTCGGCGAGCATTTTTTCAACGGCGTCGATGTCGTTGAATGGCAGCGTCAGGGTGTGCTTGGCGAAGGCCGCAGGAACCCCGGCAGAGCTTGGCACGCCTTGGGTCAGCAGGCCGGAGCCGGCTTTCACCAACAGGCTGTCGGAGTGACCGTGGTAGCAACCTTCGAACTTGATGATGCTGTCGCGGCCGGTGAAACCACGGGCCAGGCGAATGGCGCTCATGGTCGCCTCGGTGCCGGAGCTGACCATGCGCACCATTTCCATCGACGGCACGATCGAGCAGACCAGGTCGGCCATCTCGGTTTCCATCGCGGTCGGGGCGCCGTAGGACAGACCGTGTTCAAGTTGCTTGCGCACTGCGTCGAGCACGTCCGGGTGGCTGTGGCCGAGAATCATCGGGCCCCAGGAGCCGACGTAATCGACATAACGCTTGTTGTCTTCGTCCGTCACGTAGGCGCCTTCGGCGTGCTTGAAGAACAGCGGCGTGCCGCCGACGCTCTTGAAGGCACGCACAGGCGAGTTCACGCCGCCGGGAATGTGTTTCTGGGCATTGGCAAACAGGGTTTCGGAACGAGACATGATTGGGCTCTCAAAAATCGGTAATTGAATACTTAAGCTTTGAACAAGTCGTTGAAGGCGCGGGCACGGCGCGTCACTTCTTGAGTGTCTTCGGCACCAAACAGCCCGTGAACCACGGCCAGCAGATCAACCCCGTGGGCCACCAGCGGGGCGGCGTTGTCGAGGGTGATGCCGCCGATCGCGCAGATCGGCAGGTGCAGTTTGCTGCGGGCCTGATCGAGCAGTTCGAGACTGCAGGTCGGCGCGCCGGGCTTGGTGTTGGAGTTGAAGAAGCGGCCGAAGGCGACGTAACTGGCGCCTTCCTTTGCCGCTTGTTCGGCGAGCTCGAGTTGCGCATGACAGGTCGAACCGATGATCGCCTGGCGACCCAGCAGCGAGCGGGCCGGCGTCAACGGGCCATCGGTCTGCCCCAGGTGTACGCCGACACCCAGGCGCGCGGCCAGTTCGGCGTCGTCATTGATGATCAGCTGGGTCTTGTAGCGTCCGCACAGGTCATGCAGGGCCTCGGCCTCACGCAGTCGGCGGGCCTCGTCGCTGCTTTTGTCGCGGTACTGCAGCAGCGTGACGCCGCCGTCCAGCGCAGCCTCCACGTAAGGCAGGAACTTGCCGGCCAGCAGTTGGCTGTCGGTAATGGCGTACAGGCCACGTAATTTCATCGTGCAGGCCTCATGGCGTTACGAGCAAAAATCCAGCGGCAGACGGCGTGGCACGAACTGGCCTTTGCCCAGCTGTTCGGCGTCTCGCAGGGTGCGCCACGTGTAATTGAGTGCCGACTGTACCGCGCTGGCCAGGTGTTCGCCCTGGGCCAGGCGTCCGGCCAGGGCGCTGGCCAAGGTGCAGCCCGAACCATGATAGCTGCCGGGCAGGCGCTGGCAGGTGTAGGTGTGGCGGCTGCCGTCGCGGCTGTACAGGCGATTATGCACTTCGTGTTCGTCGCCATGACCGCCGGTGATCAGCAGGTGCTTGACGTAAGGCAGGAGTTTTTCTGCGCATTCATCGGCCGTGCCTTCGGGCAATTCGGCAAGGATGCGTGCTTCCGGGAGGTTAGGGGTGGCGATGATCGCCAGTGGCAGCAGGCGCTCGCGCATGGCGTAGCCGACCTCGTCCTTGCCCAGTCGTCCACCACCGCCGGCGCGCAGTACCGGGTCACAGACCACCGGCAAATGCGGATGCGCCTGAAGCAGTTCGACCACGGTGTCGACCATTTCCAGTGAGCCGAGCATGCCCAGCTTGACTGCCGCGACCGTCGAGTCGTTGAGCACGGCGTTGGCTTGCGCCAGCACCCACTCACGGTCGAGAACGCGGAAGTCACTGACGTTGACCGTGTCTTGCACAGTCAGCGCAGTCACTGCCGGGGCAGCATGACAACCCTGAGCGAGCAGGGCTTCGATATCTGCCTGCAAGCCGGCGCCACCACTTGGGTCGTGGCCGGAGAGACAGAGGACAACGGGGCGAGAGCTGTAGATATTCATGGTGCGCGAGCTTACCACCAAACATCTTTTTCGGGTGCTGTGCCAACCTGTTCTGCCGATACATTGTGGCGAGGGAGCTTGCTCCCGCTGGGCGGCGAAGCCGCCCCAAAACGATCTTTCAGTTAGACCGCGTCGGCTGACTTTACGACGGCTACGCCCGAACGCGGACCGGCCGACGGGAGCAAGCTCCCTCGCCACAGGTGCGCATCAACCGTGTTGGCATTGTCACAATCTGACCGACTCAACATTTCCGGTTTTGCCATTCGCTCTGAAAGGCCTGTTCTAGAGCCTTTAGACTAAATTTTCCAATGGTGTTCAATGGCCATCAGCGGCTATGCTAGAGTGGATCCAAACCAATAACAGGTAATGCCGGTTTTACGTCTACTCAAAGGGAATGGGGGGCTTCCTGACACAACCGGACTGGCCACGCTGGGGCTTTATGCGCTATTTGCTGATGTTGCTGTTGAGCTTGCCGATGTTGGCGGCTGCAGCCGATTTTGATGAGCTCACCCAAAGCCTCCCCTTGGGACGAGTCATGCAGGTGTACGAAGATGTCGCCGGCACTGCATCCATCGCCGATGTACGCGCGCAAGCGGCGGCCGGCAACTTCAAGACCCACGACAAAGACACGCTGAACGCCGGTTACTCGCATTCGGCGTTCTGGTTGAAAGTCGATCTGCACTACCGCCCGAAAGACCCCGACGCTCAACGCAGATGGCTGCTGGAGCTGGCTTATCCGCCGATGGACCATATCGACCTCTATGTGCCGGACAGCACCGGTGAATATCGATTGGTCAGTCGTACCGGCGATACCTTGCCGTTCGCCAGTCGCCAGGTTCGACAAAACAACTACCTGTTCAAACTGGACTTCGTCCCCGATCAGCGCGAAACGCTGTATTTGCGCCTGCAAAGCGAGGGTTCGATCCAGGCGCCACTGACCCTTTGGTCGAGCACCGCCTATCTGGAAGACCAGCCTTTGCGCCTGTATGTGCTCGGTCTGATTTACGGCGTGCTACTCGGGATGCTGGTCTACAACCTGTTCATCTACCTGAGCGTGCGTGACACCAGTTACCTTTATTACATCTTTTATATCGGCTCATTCGGCCTCTACCAACTGTCGGTCAACGGCGCGGCAGTCGAATATTTCTGGCCGAACAACCCGTGGTGGGCCAACGCCTCGACACCGTTTTTCATTGGCAGCGCCGCCCTGTTCGGCAGCCAGTTCGCCCGCAGCTTCCTGCAAACGGCCAGTTGCAGTCGCTGGCTCGATCGCTTGCTGTTGGTGTTGATTGCGTGCAGCGCAGTGGTGGTTGGGTTGTCGTTGATGACCAGCTACGCCCTGGCCTTGCGCCTGGCGACGGCGTTGGCGTTGATCTTCACTGTAGTGATTTTCTTCGCCGGGATTTTCGCCTGGTGGCGCGGCTTGCGGGTGGCGCGCTACTTCATCATTGCCTGGTCGGCGTTCCTGCTTGGCGGTGTCGTCAATACATTGATGGTGCTCGGCTATCTGCCCAACATGTTCCTGACCATGTATGCCAGTCAGATCGGCTCGGCGATTGAAGTTGCGCTGCTGTCGCTGGCCCTGGCTGACCGGATCAACGCCATGCGCGAGCAGCAGGCACAGACGCTGTTTGACGCCGGGCAGAAGCTCGAAGTGTTGAACCAGCAACTGGCCCGCAGTAACCAGCTCAAGGATGAATTTCTCGCGACGCTGACCCATGAACTGCGTACGCCGATGAACGGCGTGATCGGTTCGCTGGAGTTGATGCAAACCGTCGACCTCGACCCGGAGCTTGAGCAGTATCAACAAACGGCTGCCGGTTCGGCACGGGACATGATGCGCATGGTCAACGGCATTCTGACCCTGACTGAATTGCAGGCCGGCCGACTCAAGGTGTACCCCGAAGCATTCAGCTTGCGCGCGATGGTCGAGACCTTGCAGCAGCAGTTCGCCGCCAATGCCGCGAGCAAGGCCTTGGACTTCAAGGTCGATCTGACCCCTGGGCTACCCGACCGTCTGCACGGTGACAGCGCCAAGCTGGCGCAAAGTCTGGAGTGCTTGCTGGATAACGCGATCAAGTTCACCCGGGTGGGGGGACTGGCCTTGCGGGTCAGCGGCAAGTTTGCCGAAGAGGGGCGTCTGGCGCTGTCTTTCGCCGTGATCGACACCGGCATCGGTTTCACCGATCTGGGTGAAGCCACGCTGTATCAGCGGTTCTTCCAGCTCGACGGCTCGATGACTCGCGAATACGGTGGGTTGGGTGTCGGTCTGGCAATTTGTCGGCAATTGGTCGAGCTGCTTGGCGGACGTTTGACTCATCGTTCCGAGCCCGGACGCGGTAGCCGCTTCCAGCTTGATGTCGAGTTTGACGTGGTGAATGTTGTGCAACCGGTTGTCGCTCAATCGCGTCAGGCTCACGGCAGCGTCCGCTTACGCGCACCGCAGGACTGCGCGGTGTTGCTGGTCGACGACAACAGCATCAATCAATTGGTTGTGCGTGGCATGTTGCTCAAGCTCGGCTATCGGGTTCGCAGCGCCGACAGCGGTGAGGCGGCGCTGGAGTTTTTGCGTCGCGAATCGTTCGACGCGGTGCTGATCGACTGTCCGTTGCCGCTGCTCGACGGACTGTCGATCGACAGCCGGATCCGCGCGCTGTCCGGTTATGCCGAGTTGCCGGTGCTGGCGGCGGTGGTCTCGGCACAGGGCCTGGATCTTGAGCAGGGATTGACCGATTACCTTGGCAAACCGGTGAAATTCGAGGAGTTGCAGGCGACGCTCTATCGTCGGGTGCTTTGTCCTAAACAAGGTGAAAGCGCCGATATTTAGGCGGATATGCCACTTTGTTCGGTGGGGAGGCGGTGCTTAACTGAAGGTCTCAACTGACCCAAGGAGGCCCCGCCATGAACCTGCATCAGTTCGCCGAAACCCACGAAGTTACCAACCAGCCGCCATCGCTGGACGGGACCAACCTCTACCGCATCGACCTGCCGTTGCAAGAGTGGGCGCGGCGTTTCGGGGCGGGTTGGGCTGACGCGCGCATCGATGCGTATGGCGCTTTGGCCGGCGGTCCGTTGATGGAAGCGGGGTTCCTGGCCAACCAGAACAAGCCGGTCTTCTCCAGCCATGATCGCTATGGCCACCGCATTGATCTGGTGGAGTTTCACCCGGCCTACCATGAACTCATGCGCACGGCGGTCGAGCACGGCTTGACCTCCTTGCCCTGGACCGATCCGCAGTCGGGTGCCCACGTTGCCCGTGCGGCCATGAGCTACCTGCACAGCCAGGCCGAAGCCGGCAGTGGCTGCCCGCTGACCATGACCTTCGCCAGTGTCCCGGCATTGCGCCTGCAACCGGACATCGCCAAACAGTGGCTGCCGAAAATTCTCGCCACCGAGTATGACCCGCGCAATGTCGGCATGGCCCACAAGGCCGGCGTCACCATCGGCATGGCAATGACCGAGAAACAGGGCGGCACCGACGTTCGGGCCAACACCACCAAGGCTTACCCGGTTGGCGCTGCGGGGCCCGGCCAGGCGTATGAGCTGGTGGGACACAAATGGTTCTGCTCGGCGCCGATGTGCGACGCCTTCCTGACCCTGGCGCAAACCGATAAGGGCCTGACCTGTTTCCTGCTGCCACGCCATCGCCCGGATGATACGCGCAACCAGTTCTACATCCAGCGGCTGAAAAACAAACTCGGCAATTGCTCCAATGCCTCCAGCGAAGTCGAGTTTCGCGGGGCGCTGGCGTGGATGATTGGTGAAGAGGGCCGCGGCGTGCCGACCATCATCGAGATGGTGGCCATGACCCGCTTCGATTGCATGGTCGGCTCCAGCGCCCTGATGCGCCAGGCATTGACCCAGGCCAGCCATCACTGCGCGCACCGGATAGTTGGCGGTAAATTGCTCAGTGAACAACCGTTGATGCAAAACGTGCTCGCCGACCTGGCGCTGGAAAGCGAAGCCGCGCTGGCGTTGAGCCTGCGCATGGGCCGGGCGCTGGATCACCTTGATGACACTCAGGAGGCCAAATTCGCCCGACTGGTAACGGCAGTGGGCAAATACTGGATCTGCAAACGTGCGCCGGCCATGATCAACGAAGCCGCCGAATGCATGGGCGGTGCGGGTTATGTCGAAGACAGCATTCTGCCGCGCCTGTACCGTGAGGCGCCGGTGAACTCGACGTGGGAAGGTTCTGGCAACGTTCAGTGCCTTGACGTGTTGCGAGCGCTGTCGAAAGAGCCGGGCGTGCTCGATGCGCTGTTCAGCGAACTTGGTGACGGTCATGGCGACAAGCGTCTGGCCGCACACATCAGCCAGTTGCAGGCGGCGTTCAAGGACACCGATGACATTCAATACCGCGCCCGACAACTGACCGAAGACATCGCCCTGGGCCTGCAAGCCAAGCTGTTGCTCGAAGCAGGCAACACCGCCGTCAGCGATGCCTTCATCGCCAGCCGATTGGGAACGGCCGGCCGGGTTTACGGCACCTTGCCGCGTGGTCTGGATGTGGAAGCGATTGTGGCGCGTTCGACCCCTCAAGGTTTTTAAGCTTTTGTAGGAGCACGGCTTGCCGGCGATGGCGTCCTTGAGGGCGCCATCGCGAGCAAGCTTTGCTCCTACGGATATTCCGGTGTTTCCGTGAGGCGACGATACAGGCAAGATGAAGGTCTGCAAGTCAGAACACAGGAAGCTGATCGTGACCGAAGCCTTTATTGTCGTTCAAACCGCCGAACAAGCCGTCGATCGGCTTGCCGCTCTGCACGAGCGGGCCACCACGGCGTTGAGTCAGGCGCTCAAGCGTTATCTGAAGGACCGCATCGAACCCGACGCCGAACAGCGTGCGATGTTTCGTTATCCGGAATTACGCCTGACCTACCTTTGTCAGGGCGAAGTCCCACAGACCACGCGGGCTTACGCCAAAGTCCAGTTGCCGGGGACCTACAGTGTCACCGTCACCCATCCGGCGGCATTCCGTAAGTATTTGCTGGAACAGCTGGTGCCGCTGATGCACGACTTCACCGTGACGGTGGAGGTCGGCGTCAGTGAGCAGAACATCCCGTATCCGTACGTGGTCGAGCAGGGCGATGAACTGGCGGGCTCTGGCGTCACTGCGGCGGTACTGGCGCGAGTGTTCCCGAGCACCGATTTGTCGGCTGCCACCGACGGTATTGCCGATGGTTTGTACGACTGGGAAAACACCGACCCGTTGCCATTGGCGTTGTTCGATGCCGCGCGAGTGGATTTCTCTCTGCGCCGTCTGGTGCACTACACCGGCAGCGACTGGCGCCATGTGCAGCCGTGGATCCTGCTGACCAACTACCACCGTTATGTCGACCAGTTCATCACCCATGGCCTGGAGCAACTGCGCACCGATCCGCGTTTCGTGCGCATGGTCTTGCCAGGCAACGTGATCATCGAAAAGAGCATGGATCACGGCGAAGCGTCTTCCATTGCCGCGGGCGTGGTCTGGCACCGTTATCAAATGCCGGCCTATCACCTGCAAGCCTCTGACGGCCACGGTGTCACCCTGGTGAACATTGGTGTCGGCCCGTCCAACGCCAAGAACATCACCGACCACTTGGCTGTATTGCGCCCGCATTGCTGGCTGATGATCGGTCACTGCGGCGGCCTGCGGCAGTCGCAGACCATCGGTGACTACGTGCTGGCCCACGCTTATATGCGTCGTGACGGGATTCTCGACCGGGTGGTGCCGCCAAACATTCCGATTCCGGCCTTGGCCGAAGTGCAGATGGCCTTGCAGCAAGCGGCAGCCAACGTCACCGGCGAAAAGGGCGATGACCTGAAAAAACGCCTGCGCACCGGCACCGTGCTGACCTACGACGACCGTAACTGGGAATTGCGTTGGGCCCAGGAGCGTCCGTTGATCAACCTGTCTCGCGCGGTTGCCGTGGACATGGAAAGCGGCACCATCGCTGCGCAAGGCTATCGTCTGCGCGTGCCGTACGGCACCTTGCTGTGTGTGTCGGACAAGCCGCTGCACAGCGAAATCAAGTTGCCGGGTTCGGCCAACGCCTTCTATGAGCGTGCGGTCAGCCAGCACTTGAAGATCGGTATCGCGGCGGTGGATCTGCTGCGCACCGAGCTCAACTCGTTGCACTCGCGCAAACTGCGCAGCTTCGACGAGCCGCCGTTCCGCTGATTGTTGTCATGGTCATTTAGCGGTCGGGGCACTAGCATTGGCAGCCCTGACCGTTAGATGTTGTTTTTGCCATGCCGCGTCCTCCTCGTCCTGCTTCCCGCCGCCCCGGCGCGAAACCTGCGCAATCCTCTTCAGCCCCGCGACGTGTTGCCAAAGCACCGCCGGCCGAGCCGAAGCTGATTCTGTTCAACAAACCCTTCGATGTGCTGACGCAGTTCAGCGACGGTGAAGGGCGGGCGACGCTCAAGGACTATATCGAGATTCCCGGGATCTACCCGGCTGGACGGCTGGACCGTGACAGCGAAGGCTTGCTGCTGCTGACCAACGATGGCCAGCTTCAGGCGCGCATTGCTGACCCGAAACACAAGTTGGCCAAGACCTATTGGGTACAAGTGGAAGGCGAGCCGAGCGCCGAGCAATTGCAGCGCTTGCGCGAGGGCGTCGAGTTGAATGACGGCATGACCTTGCCGGCGCAGGCGCGGCAACTGGAAGAACCTGAGCTATGGCCGCGTAACCCGCCGGTGCGCTTTCGCAAAAGCGTGCCGACCAGTTGGCTGGAATTGGTGATTCGTGAAGGGCGTAACCGTCAGGTGCGGCGCATGACCGCTGCGGTTGGCTTGCCGACTCTGCGTCTGGTGCGGGTGCGAATCGGCGACTGGACCATCGAAGGCCTCGATCAGGGCCAGTGGAAAGAAGTGCCGGCGCGCTTATAAAGCGCCGGATTCGATCAGGCCGATCACCACACTCTTGATGACGAACGCAGCCACGCCCAGACCCAGCACGAAGAACAGGATGAACGAGCCGAAGCGTCCGGCCTTGGATTTTTTCGCCAGATCCCAGACGATGAAACCCATGAAAATAATCAGGATGCTGACCAGGCCGGTCATCATCCACTCTTCAAATACTGCAGGATCCATCGATTATCTCCAGCGCGGGCGGGGCAAAAAAGGCCGGGGAAGTATACGCCAATGGATATTGGCGGCGCATTGACGTGCGTCGGTCTGCCGCAGGTTTATGTGGCGAGGGGGCTTGCCCCCGTTGGGCTGCAAAGCAGTCCTGAATACTGCAATCGAGTTGTTTCAGGCACAACATATGGACCGCTATACGACCGCTGCGCGGCCGAACGGGAGCAAGCCCCCTCGCCACAAAAGCGGGATTAGCTGCGCAGGTGAGTCAGTGGCAACTCGGTGCTGTTGAGCACCTGGTTCAGTACAAAGCTTGAGCGCACGCTGGTCACGCCTTCAATGCGGGTTAGGTGGCCGAGCAGCAGTTTCTGGTAGTGGTCCATGTCCGGCACCACCACCTTGAGTTGATAGTCGGCGTCCATTCCGGTCACCAGGCTGCATTCGAGCACTTGTGGCAAGGTGCGGATGGCGGCTTCGAAGTTTTCGAAGCGCTCGGGCGTGTGCCGATCCATGCCGATCAACACGTAGGCGGTCAGGCTCAGGCCGAGCATCTTGCGGTCGAGCAGGGCGACCTGGCGGGTGATGTAGCCGTCGTCTTCAAGCTGCTTTACCCGTCGCGAACAAGGCGATGGCGACAGGCCGATGCGTTCGGCGAGCTCCTGATTGGAGATGCGCGCGTCGCGTTGCAATTCCGCCAAAATGCTCAAGTCGTATCGGTCGAGTTTGCTCATGAATCAGGCCTTTGTCTTAACTATTGCGGTGGATTATCTATCCGTGATGAAAAATTGCGCAAGTCATGTTTATTTGAGCAATCTTCGCAATCCTCTGTCGCCACCTCAAGCCTATTCTTATCACCAGAATCACTGCCCGGACAAACAGTCCACAGCGGCCCGCCGAATCAGGCCAGCCGCGGCCACCACTCCCACAGGGGTTGAGTTGGCCCCCGGGCTACACACTGTCCAGAAGACGGAGTGAGGTGAGCCGACGTCAAAAGCGTCGAGCACGGACGAAGTTCTCAAAGGGAGGCCGACGGGTCTCCCTTTTTTATTGCCCGCGAAACACCTTTTATGGCCTGCAAAATAAGTCTCGTGACTGATAACCTGTTGCTGAACCGGCCTGTGCTTTACCAGTCTTACGTATAGGTCACCACCGTAGTGAGGAATAGCATGAAGTCGCGCATCTGGCGTATGGCAGGTGTTGGTGTGTTGTGTGCAAGTGTCAGCGCACCATTGCTGGCAGAAGGTCAGGGTGGGGAGGAACTCCTTCGTAGGCAGCAACAGCAGCAACAGCAGCAGCAACACAATAACGGTGGTGGTCAGCACGAGCGTGGCGGTGAAGGTCATCAGGGAGGTAATCAACCGCGTCCCGAAAACAACCCGCCTCGCGTGGAAAACATCCAGCAGCACCCGCAAAACAATCAACCTCGCATCGAGCCCAACCAGCCACGTCCCCAATTCAATCAGCCACGTCCACAGCCTGAAATCATTCGCGGCAACAACAGCCGTCAGTTCGAACACAACGATCAGAATCAGGGAGGCGACTGGCAGAACCGTCAGCGACACGAGCCCAATGGCCAGGTTCAAGTTCGACCCGCGCCTGCGCCGGCGAACAACTTGCCGATCCAGGGTCGTCCGGACACTGTTCGCCAAACCCAGGAGCCACAGCGCGGCTACTATCAGGACGTTCCACGGCGTAACGATTACAACCAGCGTTGGCAGGCCGGTGGTCGCGATGAGCATCGGGATGAGCGTCGCTGGCCGGGACGTCCGGAAGGACATGGCAACGGCTGGGGTGATGGTCCGCGGTATCGGCCAGGTCAAATAATCGACCGCTTCCCTGAGCGCCACGACCGTGTGCCGTACCGTGGGCAGGATTACTTCTACTCCGGTGGCTATTGGTATCGCCCGAACGGGCCGCGTTATGTGGTGGTCCAACCGCCTCGCGGGATCCGTGTGAGGTATCTGCCCGATTACGCTCAGGAGGTGTGGATCGGTGGCGCGCTGATGTTTCTGGCAGCAGGCGCATACTACGCCTACGAGGAAAGCACTCAAGACTACGTTGTGGTTGAGCCACCGGTAGGCAACCCGGAACCACAACCCGTCAGCAGTGGTTATGACGTGGTGGCGTACCCGATCAATGGGCAGTCGCCCGAGCAGGTCACTCAGGACGGTTACGATTGTTATCGTTGGGCGGTCCAGCAGAGCGGGTTTGATCCACGGACCGTGACCTATCAGCCGGCGCCACAGGTGGTACAGACTTACCGCCAGGCCGAAGGCAATTGCCTTGTCTCACGCGGTTATCAGGTCACTTTCTGATTCCGGACGGCTGTCACCATTTCCTGCGGGTCGGCGTGCACCAACACTTCGGCTCGCGGGTAAACGGCGTGAATGGCGTCCGCTGCTTGATCGCTGATGCCGTGAGCGACTGACAGCGTCAGCTCCCCCGGCAACTCCAGGTGCAATTGCACGAACCAGTGACTGCCGGAGATCCGCGTTCGCAAGTCGTGTGCGCCAAGTACACCGGGCACGCTGCACGCCAGTTCGAGCATGTGCTGGCTGACGTCCGGTGGCAGTTCTTCATCCATCAGCACGGCAAAACTTTCCCGGGCGATTTGTATTGCGCTCCACAAAATGTAGACGGCGATCCCCAGGCCGAACCAGGCATCGACTTGATGCCAGCCAAAACCGGCCAGTACCAACGCGACCAGGATGCTGCCGTTGAGCATCATGTCGGAACGGTAATGCAGTGAGTCGGCACGCACCGCGCTGGAGCCGGTTTCGCGGATCACCCGGTGTTGCAGCATCAGCAGCGCCAGGGTCAGGACCAGGGAAAAGATGATCACGCCAATGCTGATCCACGGCGCGCCCACCGGTTCCGGGTGTTTCAGGCGCTCGAATGCCTGATACGCGATCAATACCGCGCTGCCGCCGATGAACAGTGCCTGAGCCATGCCCGACAAGGATTCCGCCTTGCCGTGCCCGTAGCGGTGATCGTCATCGGCCGGGCGCAACGCGTAATGCACCGCCAACAGATTGAGCAGCGACGTCACGCCGTCGAGTGCCGAGTCCGTCAGCCCGGCGAGCATGCTCACCGATCCGCTCAGCCACCAGGCAATGGCCTTGGCGACAATGAGTGTGCTCGCCACCGCTACAGAGGCGCGGGTGGCGAGGCGTAACAGGCGAGCGTGTTCCGGGCTGCTGGTCATAGGTGGAGCGTTTCCTCGGTGTTGTGCATCAAGCAGCGGGTTGCAGGCCGAGCAAGGCCAGTTGCTGAACGCTGCCCTTGTGCTGGATCAGGCGCGGATCATCCAGCGGGAAGCTGCGGCCCAGTTCGCTTTCGAGAATGGCCTGCAACTTGTGGTTATCGACCTTGCCGTCGGCATCAATGGCCTGCTGGAGTTTCTCCGGCGCCACTTGTGCGGTCTTGCCGGGTTCGAAGTAAATCGCGCCGGTGGTGAAGTCTATGGCAAACGCGACGAGTCCGGGGATGATATAGAACAGCAGGCCCACGGCGTCGAGCGCGGCAATCGCCGGGTCGATCTTGCCATCGATCTGGCCCCGGCGATCCGGGTAGAAAATCGAACCGCATGCGGTCACTTGGGTCAGCAGGGTTGCAACCAATAGACCGCCAATCAGGCGAAATGGAGCACGCATAATAAATCTCCTGAGCAAACTTGAAACGAAACGTCGTCGGTATGAATTAGGACCGTGATTAACGCCAGGCAGTTCGCCGTTATACTCGCCGCGGCAGGGCGTGCCCACAGTAAATTACGGTCGCGCCTCACCCCGGTAAGATTACGTGAGGATTGATGTTTGGTGTTCCCAGATCGACAACGCATGACGGCGGTTAACGTTTTTCGGGGTTCAGCCCTGCGGGTTGAAACTGTGGCCGCGCCATGCTGCGTTGCGGGACTTGGTAAGGAAACGACCCTTACCGGCGTCCCGCGCCGTGCCTGGCACGCCCACAGCTTCAACGCGACTCGCAATTTACTGTGGGCACGCCCTGTGGAGCCAGCATGAACTCTTTGCCAATTGATGAAGTTTTACCCGCGCTGCGTGAAGCCTTGGCGACACGCCACGAAGCCGTGCTCGAAGCACCGCCCGGCGCCGGTAAAACCACCCGCGTACCATTGGCGATGTTGGATGAGCCATGGCTGGCCGGGCAAACCATCCTCATGCTTGAACCGCGTCGGCTGGCCGCGCGGGCGGCGGCCGAACGGCTGGCCAGCGAGCTCGGCGAGAAAGTCGGCGAAACCGTCGGATACCGGATTCGCCTGGACAGCAAGGTTGGGCCGAACACGCGCATCGAAGTGGTCACCGAAGGCATCCTCACGCGTCGCTTGCAGGAGGACCCGGCGCTGGACGGTGTGGGTCTGCTGATTTTCGACGAATACCACGAGCGTAGTCTCGATGCCGACCTCGCGCTGGCCCTGAGCCTGAATGGCCGCGAGTTGTTTCGGGATGAGCAGCCGCTGAAGATCCTGCTGATGTCGGCGACGCTTGAAGGCGAGCGCCTCGCCGGACTGCTGAATGACGCACCGATCCTGCGCAGCGAAGGTCGCATGTACCCGGTGACGATGCGCTGGGGCCGGCCGTTTCAGCCAGGTGAATTCATCGAGCCACGAGTGGTGCAAACCATTCTCGACGCGCTGAACGATGAAGCGGGCAGCTTGTTGGTGTTCCTACCCGGGCAAGCGGAAATCCGTCGCGTGCATCAGCAGTTGGCGGATGCCTTGGGCGAGCGTTCCGAGGTGTTGCTCTGCCCGTTGCATGGCGAGCTCGATCTGGCGGCGCAGCGTGCGGCCATCGATCCGGCGCCACCCGGCCAGCGCAAAGTGGTGCTGGCCACCAACATCGCCGAAACCAGTTTGACCATTAATGGCGTGCGCGTAGTCATCGACGCCGGGCTGGCGCGAGTGCCGCGTTTCGACCCCGGCAGCGGCATGACCCGCCTCGACACCCAGCGCATCTCCCGCGCCAGCGCCACCCAGCGTGCCGGCCGCGCAGGACGGTTGGAACCGGGCGTGTGTTATCGGCTCTGGTCGCAGGATCAACACGAACAACTGGCGGCCTACGCCAGCCCGGAAATTCTCTCTGCCGACCTTGCCGGGCTTGCCCTGCAGCTCGGGCGTTGGGGCGTGACGCCTGGACAGTTGATCTGGCTCGATGTACCTCCGGCGGCGGCTTATGCACAGGCGCAGGACTTGCTCGAACGCCTTGGCGCGTTGCAGGGTTCGTCCGCTGAAGACTGGAAACTCACTCGCCACGGTCAGGCCATGGCCGAACTGCCGGCGCATCCGCGTATCGCGCATCTGTTACTGCGTGGGCAAGCGTTGGGGCTGGCGAACATGGCTTGCGACGTCGCTGCATTACTCGGTGAACGGGACATTTTGCGCGGTGTCGGTGCGGATCTGCACAGTCGTCTGGTGCTGTTGTCCGGCGAAGAACGGGCGGCGCGTGGTGCTCAGGGTGGTGTGCAGCGGGCGCGGCAATTGGCCCGGCAATATCGTGGTTATCTGCGTGGCAAAGCCGAGTCGCCGGTCAGCGATCCGGAGCATCCGCGCTGGCTCGGCGCGTTGCTGGCGCTGGCTTATCCAGACCGCGTCGCCCAACAGCGCCGCGCCGGTGGTGCGGAGTATCGTCTGGCCAACGGTCGTGCGGCGTTGTTCGCCGAGGCCGACAGCCTGATGAAACAACCTTGGCTAGTGATCGCCGACCTGGGTAGCCGTCAGGGGCAGCGCGAAGAACGGATTTATCTGGCGGCGGATTTTGATCCGGCGCTGTTCGATTCGGTGTTGGCGGAGCAGGTGCGTTGCGTCGATCAACTCGATTGGGACGAGCGCGAAGGCGTGCTGCGGGCCGAGCGTCAGCGCAAGGTGGGCGAGTTGGTGCTCAGTCGCGAACCGTTGACCGGTCTTGATGAAACCGCGCGCAGCCAGGCGTTGGTCAATCTGGTGCGCCGTAAGGGGTTGGAGCTATTGCCGTGGACCCCGGAGTTGCGTCAGTGGCAGGCGCGAGTGGCATTGCTGCGTCAGCTGGACTTGAACAAGCAGGGCGAGAGTGAGTGGCCGGACGTCAGTGATGCGGCGTTGCTGGCCAGTCTGGAACACTGGTTGATGCCGTACCTGGGACGGGTTTCACGGCTCAGCCATTTCGCCAGCCTGGATGTGTCGAGCTTTGTGCATAACCTGCTGCCGTGGCCATTGCCGCAACGCCTCGATGAGCAGGCGCCGCATCATCTGAGCGTGCCCTCCGGTTCATCGATTCGTCTGGATTACAGCGAGCAGCCACCGATTCTCGCGGTGCGTTTGCAGGAGCTGTTCGGCCTTGCCGAAACCCCGCGCATTGCCGGTGGCCGGCAGGTGGTCAAGCTGCATTTGCTGTCACCGGCACGGCGGCCGGTGCAGGTCACCCAGGACCTGGCGAACTTCTGGCGCAGCACTTATGCCGAGGTGAAGAAGGACCTCAAGGGCCGTTATCCGAAACATTACTGGCCGGATGACCCGTTGGTGGCCGAGGCCACGGCGCGGGCCAAGCCGCGTAAGTAGACGGGCTTTAGTGCGCAGTGGCGGACACTAATCCTGTGGCGAGGGGGCTTGCCCCCGTATGAACCTGTCACTACGTTTTATCAGGTACACCGCATTTGCCGATTTACGACTGCTACGCAGCCAAACGGGGGCAAGCCCCCTCGCCACAGGTTATTTATTTGCTCTAGGGGGCGACGGGGAGTAGAAACCGTGCAATCACCGGCAGGTGATCGGAGATGCGCAGCGTATCGTCCTGCCGTACTTGCGCTTCAATCCGTTTGATCCGCGGGCTGTAGAACAGGTAGTCGACGGTGCGGTCCGGGCCGTTGAGGTCGGGGTCGTTAGGGTAATGGGTCAGCCACTGGTCCCGATCGACACCGCTGGCCTCGTTGTTGGTCGGGATCATCGGGTACTTGTCCCACAACACATGCAGCGCGCTGTCGGCGGAATAGGGCGAGCGCTGTTCGGGCGCGAGGCGTTGATACTGGCCCAGCGGCAACAGGTTGAAGTCGCCACCGATCAGCCACGGCGTGCCGCGACCTTCATACGCGTCGAGTACCTTGGCAACCGCTGTCACCTTCGCCTGCTGGGCCCCATCAGGCTGCACTGCCCGATCGAGGTGAGTGTTGAGTACCGCCATTTGCCCGCCATCGCGCAGTGGCAGGTAACTCACCAACAGGGCGTTTTTCGGCTGGAACTGACGGCTGATGAAATTGATTGGCGCTTCAGGCAACTGCAGGCGTTCGGCGTGTTCGATCTGGTAGCGGCTCAAGGTCGCCAATTGCCGGCCAACGCTGCCGAAAATATGCGGATCGGGAACGAAGTCGGCCTTCCAGTCGAAGGCGTGCGTGCTGCAAGGATAGAGGTCGGCCAGGCGTTCCTGGAGCAACTTGAGCTGGTTCTGATAACCGCTGGCCTTGGCGTCATCATCCAGTTCCTGCAACAGGACCAGGTCCGGCTGCTCATCGCGGATGACCCGTGCCACTTCATCAAGGCTGAAGGCCATGTCTTCCGGAGTCGGACTTTCGTCAGGGCCGTGAGCCAGGTCATTCCAGAACACATAGCGTTTGCCTGCCAGGTACTGGACGTTCCAGGTCATCACCTTCAAGGCCTGCCCCGGCACCAGCACAGGTGCGCTGGTGCTGCAACTGACGGGGAGCGTTTCCTTGGCGTCGGGGCGCCAGGTCAGGCTGTAGAGAAAGGAAAACAGCAGGCTGACGAGTATCAGCAGGCCCAGCAGGGTGTAGCGCAGTAGGCGGGTCATGGCTCGGCTTATGGCGTTACAAAGTTGAGCCCGAGCATAACCGAGGCCGGCCCAGACCCCAAGGGTAGAGCTGTCAGGCGCTGCCTTCGGTTTTGTCGGGGGCCTCGCTGATCAACATGAACAGACGAAACAGCACCACGCTGGTGAACAGTTGCAGAAAGCTGTGGACGCTTTCGATGATCAGCGACAGTGCGGGGTTCTGCGGCTCCGGATAGATGGCCATGCTCGCGCCTTTGAGCATCCACAACGGGCCCATCACGCAGAGAATGCACAGCAGGATGCGCAGGAAATTGCCGCGGGCCAGGCGCATGCTTTCCCGGATGGCCTCCAGTGGCTGCATGTTGCGCAGCACCAGCAGGTATTCGGCAAAGGCGAGCATCACCATCAGCCAGATGCCTGGCAGGAAATACAGCGACAACCCCACCAGAATCAGCAAGGTGTTGACCGCCGTCAGCAGCGCAAAGCGTGGCCACAGGCTGAGCGACGCCGACAACAGGGCCAGGGTGCGCGGCGATTCGCCACGGCTGCGGGCATCGAGAAACAGGATCAGCGCAGCGGTGTACAGCGGATACACCAGCAACCCGACAATCACGCTATAGCCGGGAAAGGCATCTGGCCCCTGGGAGTGGTCGACCAGTTGCTGAAGCAAGGCTTCAAGCACGACCAACGGCAGACACAGCGGCACGATGCGGCCCAGGTTGCGCTGGAAGAAATACAGGGAGTCGCGGAGTACGTCTAACGGATTCATCGGTCGCTTTCGCTGATTACAAAGTATGTCGACACTGTAACCGATGCGACCGGTAGTCGAGCAAACGTAAACGTTCGGTAAAGGCCATTGAAACAATCAGCAACAGCCCCATAACTAGGGGGGCACCTTATCCATAAGGGAAAAGGGCAACGATTTTCCGGCAATCTATGAGGTCGCCATGAACAGCGAAGAACAAACCCTGATCGATGGACTGTTTTCACGGCTGCAACAGGCCGAAACGGATTCAGCCCCACGCGATGCTCTGGCCGAGGCGCGGATCAAGGAGCACCTGAGCCGCCAGCCAGCAGCGGGCTATTTCATGACTCAGGCGATTCTGGTGCAAGAGGCGGCGATCAAGAGCCTCGACGAGCAAAACAAACAGCTCACCCAGCAAATTCAGCAACTGCAAGCCGAACTGCAACAAGCCAGGGCCCAGGCCTCCGCACCGGCACCGAGCAACAGCGGCGGTGGTTTCCTGTCGAGCATCTTCGGTGGCTCCCGTGATCCACAGCCTGCACCGGCCCAGAGCGCTCCAGCGTCGAGCGGCGGCTGGCGTGAACCGGCGCGGCCTTCTGCGCCACCGCCACAAAACTATGGCGCGCCACAGCAGGGCTTTGGTGCCCCACAACAGAACTATGCGGCACCCCAGCAACAGGCGCCGGCAGCCGGCAGCAGCTTTCTCGGCGGGGCCTTGAAAACCGCAGCCGGCGTGGCCGGTGGTGTGATGCTGGCGCAGGGCATCAGCAGCCTGTTCCACAGCAATCAGCAGCAGCCGCAGGAAATCGTTGAAGTCATCAAGGAAGAGCCGGCTCAAGTGAATGACAACGAGCGCCTGGCCAACAACGACTCCTGGAACAACAACGATCAGGGTGGGTTTGCAGACGCCGACGACAGCGACGACAGCTCATTCTTCGGTGGTGATGACGACGATTCCTTCGTCTGATACGCCATTCGTCCGGGGCCTTGTTGCGCCCCGGACTGATTATTCGCGGAACATTCCTTCTGACTGGCATACTGGGCGACTTTTCGGACCTTGGGTCTGATCAATCGCCTGCGCTTGTGCGCGCCATGAGGATTTGCGGTGAAGAAGATCGCGGTGTTCGCCGATGTCCAAAACCTCTATTACACCGTGCGCCAGGCCTACGGTTGTCATTTCAACTACGCCGCCCTCTGGGCTGACGTCAGTCAGCGCGGGCAGATCGTCGAGGCCTATGCCTACGCCATCGATCGCGGCGACAGCAAGCAGCAGCAATTCCAGCAAATCCTGCGCAACCTCGGCTTCATCGTGAAGCTCAAGCCCTATATCCAGCGCAGCGACGGCTCGGCCAAGGGCGACTGGGACGTGGGTATCACCCTCGACATCATGGACGCCGCCGATCACGTCGACGAAGTGGTGCTGGCCTCGGGGGACGGTGATTTCGACATGTTGCTGGAGCGGATCATCGCCAAGCACGGTGTCGAAGCGGTGGCCTATGGCGTGCCGGGGCTCACCGCCAATTCGCTGATTCGCGCGGCCAGCCGTTACGTGCCAATCGAAGGCGCGTTGCTGCTTAAAAACTGATTATTGAACCCAAGGAACAGGTTTGGAACGCATAGCTGTCATCGACTTTGAAACCACCGGAATCTCCCCGAGCAGCAGCTGCCGGGCCACGGAAATTGCCGTGGTGATTCTTGAACAGGGGCGCATTGTCGACCGTTACCAAAGCCTGATGAACGCCGGTGTGCGCATCCCGGCCTTCATCGAGCAACTGACCGGTATCAGCAACGCCATGCTGCGCACTGCACCCTCGGCCGAGCAGGTGATGAATGAGGTCAACGAATTCGTCGGTATCACGCCGCTGCTGGCCCACAACGCCGCCTTCGACCAGAAGTTCTGGGACTTTGAGCTTGGGCGAATCAAACGCACACGCTTGCAGAATTTTGCCTGTTCGCTGTTACTCGCCCGGCGCCTGATGCCGGCTGCGCCGAACCACAAACTCGGCACCCTCACCACCTTCGCCCAATTGCCCCACACCGGTCAGGCTCACCGGGCGATGGCCGACGCCGAAATGGCTGCCAACCTCACCGCGCATTTGGCGCAAGAACTGCGGCAGAAACACGGTTTGCGCGAGCTGTCCCATGATCTGCTGTGCAGCTTGCAGAAAGTGCCGGCGGCGAAGATCAACGAACACCTCAAGCGCCATCGCGGTTTCTAAGGTTGATCGTTCCCACTCGGAGTGAATGATCGTTCCCACGCTCCTGCGTGGGAACGCCTCACCGAACGCTCCGCGTCCGCTCTTGATGTGACACGATGATGCTTTGAAAAGTGTACCGGCCTTATAAACAGGTTTTGTAACTTAAGTTCCGTCTGTCGGCTTTCTAAAATAACGCTCCTGTCCTGCCTTCGAGCATCCCATGCCTGGTCTACGCCGTTTCCCGTTACCGCTGATAGGTGCCTTTTTTGCGTTGTACGTGATCTGGGGATCGACCTACTTGGTGATTCGCATTGGCGTGCAGTACTGGCCGCCGCTGATGCTGGGCGGCATTCGTTTTATTGTTGGCGGGACGCTGATGTACGCCTTCCTGCGCTGGCGCGGTGTGCCAGCACCGACCTGGCCGCAGTGGAAGGCGGCGGGGCTGATCGGGATTTTGTTGCTCAGTTTTGGCAACGGCGCGGTCAGCATGGCCGAGCACACGGGCGTGGCCTCTGGCGTTGCGGCCTTGGCGGTGGCGACAGTGCCGTTGTTTACCTTGCTCTGCGGGTATTTCTGGGGCACGCGTAATACCCGTCTGGAATGGGCGGGGATTGTGCTGGGGCTGATCGGTATCGCCATGCTCAATCTGGGCTCCAATCTGCAATCGAGCCCTTTGGGGGCTGTGCTGCTGATTGGTGCGGCGGCAGCCTGGGCGTTTGGTTCGGTGTGGAGCAAACATTTGCCAATGCCTCAGGGGGCGATGTCCAGTGCGGCGCAAATGCTGGTCGGCGGCGTGGTGTTGTTGATCGGCAGCGCGCTGACGGGCGAACACCTGGAAAGCCTGCCGCCGCTTGAGGGGTGGGTCGCAATGATGTACCTGGTGGTGTTCGGCTCGATCGTCGCCTTCAACGCCTATATGTACCTGCTGAAAAACGTCCGCCCGGCGGCGGCCACCAGTTATGCCTACGTCAACCCGGCAGTGGCGGTGTTGCTGGGGATCGTTTTTGCCGGAGAAAGCATCGGTATTGAAGAAACTGTGGCGATGGCAGTGATCATCAGTGCCGTGCTGCTGATCAGTCTGCCGCAGTGGCGACGTGCTCCTGAGCGGCCTGCGGTCCTGGTGCCGACAGAATCCCGTGTGAATTAGGGTAAACTGCGCGCCATTGCACACTCGCGCTGATTTTTCCTACGGTATTCCCATGACTTTCGCCACTCTTGGCCTGATCGAACCCTTGCTGCGCGCCCTTGAGACGCTCGGTTACCAGACCCCGACCCCGGTGCAGACGCAAGCCATTCCAGCGGTGCTGGCCGGTCGCGACCTGATGGCTGCGGCCCAGACCGGCACCGGCAAGACCGCCGGTTTCGCCGTGCCGCTGTTGCAGTTGCTGGCCATGGAAGGGCCGAAAGTCACCAGTAACTCGGTACGTGCGCTGATCCTGGTACCAACCCGCGAACTGGCCGAGCAGGTTCATGAAAGCGTGCGCCAGTATGCCGAGAACCTGCCGCTGAGCACCTACGCGGTGTACGGCGGCGTCAGCATCAACCCGCAAATGATGAAGCTGCGCAAAGGTGTCGACCTGCTGGTCGCCACGCCTGGTCGCCTGCTGGACCTGTTCCGCCAGAACGCGCTGAAGTTCAACCAGTTGCAAACCCTGGTGCTGGACGAAGCCGACCGCATGCTGGATCTGGGTTTCTCCGAAGAACTGGCGAACATTTACAAGGCGCTGCCGAAAAAGCGGCAGACGCTGCTGTTCTCCGCGACCTTCTCCGATGCGATTCGCGAGTTGGCCGGGAAAATGCTCAATGATCCGCTGAGCATCGAAGTCAGCCCGCGTAACGTTGCCGCCAATACGGTCAAGCAATGGGTGGTCACGGTCGACAAGAAGCGCAAGGCCGAGCTGTTCATCCACTTGCTGCGCAAGAATCGCTGGAAGCAGGTGCTGGTGTTTGCCAAGACCCGTAACGGCGTAGACGCGTTGGTGGAAAAACTCCAGGGCCTGAGCGTGAATGCCGACGGTATTCACGGCGACAAACCACAAGCCACTCGCCAGCGCGCACTGGACCGTTTCAAGGCCAGTGAAGTGCAGATTCTGGTGGCCACTGACGTCGCGGCCCGTGGC
Source organism: Pseudomonas sp. GW822-FHT04C11 (assembly GCF_058800905.1). Classification (NCBI taxonomy): domain Bacteria; kingdom Pseudomonadati; phylum Pseudomonadota; class Gammaproteobacteria; order Pseudomonadales; family Pseudomonadaceae; genus Pseudomonas; species Pseudomonas sp. GW822-FHT04C11. Next base: position 190,447 of record NZ_JBXAMS010000010.1, read on the forward strand.
CTGGATATCGAAGACTTGCCGCTGGTGGTGAACTTCGACCTGCCGATCGTTGCCGAGGACTACATCCACCGTATCGGTCGTACCGGTCGTGCAGGCGCGACGGGTGAAGCGATTTCGCTGGTGTGTGCCGATGAAGTGAATCAGCTGTCGGCCATCGAGATGCTGACGCGTCAGACCTTGACCCGTCATATGGAGCAGGACTTCGAGCCTGAGCACCGTGTGCCGGACACTGACGCCAGCGGCCAGGTGGTCAAGAAACCGAAAAAGCCGAAGAAGCCCAAAGTCTCCGGTGGCGGCAAACGCAACCTCGGCAAGTGGGTGGAAAGCGGTGATGCTTCGGCGCCGGAGCCTTCGGTCAAGCCTGTGCGAAAAGTGCCGGTGTTCAATACCGGGCCGCGTAAGCGTAAGCCTTAAGCCCCCCGACAATGATCGTTCCCACGCGTGGGAACGATCAGCTTCTGTGTTTCAGCCACTCCACCATCCCCAACCCCGCTACTCGCCCACTGGCGAAACACGCGGTCAGTAGATAGCCACCCGTTGGCGCTTCCCAATCGAGCATTTCCCCCGCGCAGAACACGCCAGGCAGCTGCTTGAGCATCAGGTTTTCATTCATTGCCTCGAACATCACGCCACCGGCGCTGCTGATGGCTTCGTCCAATGGGCGGGTGTTGACCAGCGTCAAGGGCAAGGCCTTGATCGCATTGGCCAGTAAAAGTGGGTCAGTGAAGCATTCGGCCGGTGTCAGTTCGCGTAGCAGTGCAGCCTTGACCCCGTCGAGACCGAGCTGGCTGTGCAAGTGTTTGGCCATGGAGCGCGAACCGCGGGGCTTACTGAGCGCCGACTGGATTTTATCCACAGGCCTGCCGGGCAGCAGGTCGAGATGAAGGGTGGCCGAGCCGGTTTGATTTATGGTCTCGCGGATCGGCGCCGACAACGCGTAAATCAAACTGCCTTCGATGCCGGTCGCAGTGATCACGCATTCGCCGAGTCGCGGTACATCATCGTTTAAGCCGATGGCGATATTTTTCAGCGGGGCTCCGGCGAATTTGCTGACCATCAGCTCGCTCCAGGCCTTCACCTCGAAACCACAATTGCTCGGTTGCAGTGGCGCCAGGGCAACTCCGCGCTGTTCCAGCGGCAGCGTCCAGGCGCCATCCGAACCCAAGCGGGACCAACTGCCGCCACCCAGCGCCAGTAACAGTGCATCGGCGCTGATCGCCTTTTCACCGTCAGGGCTATCGATGCGCAGGCTGTCATCGGCGTTCCAGCCCAGCCAGCGGTGGCGGGTGTGGATAACGACGCCGGCCTCGCGCAGGCGTTTGAGCCAGGCACGCAGTAGCGGGGCGGCTTTCATGTCGGTCGGAAACACACGGCCAGAGCTGCCGATGAACGTTTCGATACCCAAACCATGAATCCACTGGCACAAGGCTTCGGCGCCGAATTCGCGCAGCAACGGGGCGATGTGCGGGGCGCGCTCGGCGTAACGCGCCAGAAATGCCGGGTAGGCTTCGGAATGGGTAATGTTCATGCCGCCGACGCCGGCCAGCAGGAATTTGCGACCCACCGAGGGCATGCCGTCGTACAGATCGACCTTGACCCCGGCCTGGCTCAGCACTTCTGCGGCCATCAGGCCGGCAGGGCCGCCGCCGATGATGGCGACGTGGTGAGGGAGGTTGGCAGAGGGCTGGGTCATGGCGTGAGCTGCGGTTCGGCGGAATAAGCGGCGCATTCTAGCAGGACAACCGAGGTGTACCCATCGCGGGCAAGCCTTGCTCCTACGGAGTGGTGTGTTGCTGGTTAAAAAGTGCTCAATGGTTTGCAGGCTATGCGCACTAGGGCCTGTAGGTCCTTTCGCTCAGGTTATCCACAGGCCGTTCCACAGGCATTGTGGGTAAAGCATCCACACCTCAGTGACAACCTGATGACTGCCAGACCCGTTGTGCGCTGTGATGGAGGATGCCATGGCGTCGCGCCAGGGCCTGGCGGTCCTTGCTGTAGCCGCCGCCGATCACCCCGACCACCGGAATATCGCGCCCCAGGCAATGGCGCAGTACGCTTTCATCGCGGGCGGCGACGCCTTCATCGGTCAGTTTCAGGTAGCCCAGCGCGTCATCTTTATGCACATCGACACCGGCGTCATACAGCACCAGGTCGGGCTGATAGAGCGGCAGCAGGTAATTCAGCGCGTCATCGACGACTTTCAGGTAATCCTCGTCGCCCATGCCCATGGGCAGCGCAATGTCCCAATCGCTTTTGGCCTTGCGTGCAGGAAAGTTCTTTTCGCAGTGCAGGGAAACCGTCACCGCGTCCGGGGTATGTTCCAGTATGCGTGCGGTCCCATCGCCTTGATGCACGTCGCAATCGAAGATCAGTACCCGACCGACGCGACCGCTTTCCAGCAGGTAATGGCTGATTACTGCCAGGTCATTGAAGATGCAGAAGCCCGCCGGGTGATCGTAATGGGCGTGATGCGTGCCGCCGGCCAGATGGCAGGCCATGCCGTGTTCCAGCGCCTGCTCGGCGGCCAGCAATGAACCGCCGACCGCGCGCACGGTGCGTCGGGCCAGCGCTTCGTTCCACGGCAGGCCGAGCCGCCGCTGGTCTTCGCGGGACAACTCGCCGCTCATATAGCGTTCGATATACACAGGGTCATGGGCGAGGGCGAGAATCTCGGCGGGGCAGATTTCCGGGCGCAATAACTGGTGATCAGCGGTCAGACCACAGTCCACCAGGTGATCGCGCAGCAGTCGGAACTTGTCCATGGGAAAGCGATGTTCCGCCGGGAACTCGGGGCTGTAGTCTTCGTGGTAAATCAGCGGCAGCGACATGGCGATTTCATGGAGTGAATGAGTGAAGGATCCTACCAGCGATGTAGACTTGTTTGCAGGGGAACGGAGGGGGAACGATGGAGCCGATACTGCAACTCGAGAGCGCGCGGCTGCTGATGCGCCAATGGCGCGATGAGGATTTGCCGGCGTTTGCGGCGATGTGCGCCGACCCACAGGTCATGCGCTACTTTCCGGCGCCCTTGAGCCGCCTGGAAAGTGCGGCATTGATCGGGCGAATCCGTGGGCATTTCGCTGAACATGGTTTCGGTTTGTGGGCGCTGGAGCGCAAGGACACCGGCGCGTTCATCGGTTTTACCGGATTGGCGGTGGTCGGGTTCGAGGCTGCTTTCACCCCGGCGACCGAAATCGGCTGGCGTCTGGCCCGTGAGCATTGGGGGCTGGGTTACGCCAGTGAAGCGGCCTGGACCGCTCTGCGTTGCGGCTTTGACCGTTTGGCGCTGGACGAAATCGTGGCGTTTACCACCGAAGCCAACTTGCCTTCGCAGAAAGTCATGCAAGCCATTGGCATGCATCACGACCCTGCGGCGGATTTCGAGCATCCCAAACTGGCGGTCGATCATCCGCTACGCCGCCATGTGCTGTACCGCATTACCCGCGAACAATGGTTGGAAACCTTGCATGGATAAGCTGGCGGGGATGTTTACAATGGGCTCATGGTTGGCCCTGGCCACTATCTGAATCGACCGCCGCAGCCAAGACTGCGCGGCATTGCTCTGTGTGAGGAGAGTCTGAATGAGCCATGTGTTGGATGATCTGGTCGACTTGCTGACCCTGGAACCGATCGAAGAAAACCTGTTTCGCGGTCGCAGCCAGGACCTGGGTTTTCGTCAGCTGTTCGGCGGACAGGTATTGGGCCAGTCCCTTTCCGCGGCCAGCCAGACGGTCGAAGACGCGCGCCATGTGCATTCGATGCACGGTTATTTCCTGCGTCCGGGCGATGCGGGGATGCCGGTTGTCTATCAGGTGGATCGGGTGCGCGATGGCGGCAGCTTCAGCACTCGCCGCGTGACGGCGATCCAGAAGGGCAACCCGATCTTCACCTGCAGCGCATCGTTCCAGTACGACGAAGAAGGCTTCGAACACCAGACCGCGATGCCGCAAGTGGTCGGCCCGGAAAACCTGCCGTCGGAGCTGGAAATCACTCAGCAACGCGCGCATTTGATTCCCGAGCACATGCGCGAAAAGCTGCTGTGCCCCAAGCCGATCGAAGTCCGACCGGTCACGGAGAAAGACCCGTACAACCCGCAACCGGCCGACCCGATCAAGTACGTCTGGTTTCGCGCCGACGGTGCGTTGGCCGACTCACCGGCGCTGCATAAATACCTGTTGGCCTATGCCTCCGATTTCGGTTTGCTGACCACCTCGATGTTGCCGCACGGCAAGTCGGTCTGGCAGAAAGACATGCAAGTCGCCAGTCTCGATCACGCCTTGTGGTTCCACGCCGACCTGCGCGCCGATGACTGGTTGCTGTACGCCATGGACAGCCCTTGGGCCGGCAATTCTCGCGGCTTCTCACGCGGCAGTGTGTTCAACCGCGCCGGCAAGCTGGTGGCGTCGGTGACACAGGAAGGGCTGATTCGTCATCGCAAGGATTGGGCATGAGTCTCTCCGAGGTGCGGCATTGGGTGTTCGACATGGACGGCACGCTGACTGTGGCCGTGCACGATTTCGTGGCGATTCGCCAGGCGCTGGCGATTCCCGCTGAACACGACATCCTCACCCATCTTGCGGCGCTGCCGGCCGATGAAGCCGCAGCGAAACACGCCTGGTTGCTGGAACATGAACGCGACCTGGCCCTGGGCTCCAAACCGGCTCCCGGTGCGGTGGAACTGGTGCGTGAACTGGCGGGGCGCGGCTATCGACTCGGCATTCTCACCCGCAATGCGCGCGAGCTGGCCCATGTCACGCTTGAGGCGATTGGCCTGGCTGACTGCTTTGCGGTGGAGGATGTATTGGGTCGTGATGAAGCACCGCCCAAACCGCATCCGGGTGGCCTGCTGAAATTGGCCAAAGCCTGGGACGTAGCGCCGAGCGAGCTGGTGATGGTCGGCGATTATCGCTTCGACCTGGATTGCGGGCGCGCGGCGGGGGCACGGACGGTGCTGGTGAATATGCCGGAGAATCCATGGCCGGAATTGGCCGACTGGCATGCGCAGGATTGTGTGGCGTTGCGGCAGATGTTGTCGGTTTGAGAGTGCCGTTGTGGCGAGGGAGCTTGCTCCCGTCGTAAACCGGCGAATGGGTTGTACCTGATAATCCGCGGCGACCAGTTTCGGGGTCGCTTTGCCCGAGCGCAGACCGACCCGCGGGAGCAAGCTCCCTTGCCACAGTTGTTCGGCGCTACTGAAACAAGGCCTTCTGCCCCTCGGGCGAAGTGAACATCTTGTCCCCGTTATGCCCGACGCCGGGCACTTCGATCAGATGCTGATTCAACCCTTCGGGATGGCGCTGCTGCAGGTAGTCAAAGTAGCGATGTCCACGAACCAGCCGAGACGCGCCCTGCGTCTCGGCAGCGCAGCTTCTGTCGAGTGCCGGATGATGCGGGTTGGTGTCTCGCTGACCGAGCAAATAGGTGATGTTGCGCTGGACGTAGCCTTGCTCCAGTTGCTGCGGCGTTTGCCCGTTGGCGTAGTCCGGCAGTTTCAGCAGCCCGTACTTCCAGTCGTTGAAACCGGGGCAACGCGCGGCATTGAACGGCACCGGCCGCTGCTCATCGAAATACGCATACGAAGACGGGTTGGCGATCACGTAGCGCACGCTGACGCCCGCCGCTTGCAGTGCCGGCTGATCGTGGCCGAGCAGTGCATAACGTTGCACCACTTGTGCGCCACCGGAATGGCCGGCGATGACGACTTCTTTCAGGGTTGGAAACTGCTGGCGATCGCTCAGGCGTTGCAGAATCTTGTCGAGCACCGCATAAGAACTCAGCGGATTCGCTCCGATGGACGGCTCGCCGGCCATCCAGTCATCACCGCGCCAATGCAGCAGACTGTCGGGCAGTTGATGGCGTGCGATGTCGCTTTCATTAAGAAATTGCGGCGCTATCACCAGGGTGGTTGCGCTTTGTCCGGCCTGCTCGGCGGCTCTTTCCGCGCTCTGGCGGTAGGTTTCGGCATTGCGCAAGCGCCCGTGAATCACGATCAGTACACGCTGGATTTGCGGTGACGACTGGCTTATGCCAACCGCCAGTTCGGAGTCGCCCATGTTCAGCCGACCAGGGCTGATGAGCTTGACCGCATGCTCGCTAGCCAACAGGTTGGCGCTGCCGAATAACAGAGCGAATACCAGCAGCCAGCGCGTGCGCATTTAGAGGCTCTTCGTCGAGAAGGTGTCGCATTGACTGACCTGGCCCTGGGCGAAGCCGGTCTTGAACCAGCGAACCCGTTGCGCCGAGGTACCGTGGGTGAAGGAGTCCGGGACCACGCGGCCCTGACCCTGTTGCTGCAAACGGTCGTCGCCGATGGCATTGGCGGCGTTCAGGGCTTCTTCGACGTCACCCGGCTCCAGCCAGTTCAGGCGTTTTTGCGCGTTGTTGGCCCAGACACCCGCTAGGCAATCGGCTTGCAATTCCTGACGCACCAGCAGACCGCCGTCACCTTCCATGCGCAGACCTTTTTGACGTGCGGCCTGGATCTTGGCGGATACACCGAGCAAGGTTTGCACGTGATGGCCGACTTCGTGAGCAATCACGTAAGCCTGGGCGAAATCGCCAGCGGCACCGAAGCGTTGAGACATTTCCTTGAAGAAACTCATGTCCAGATACACCCGTTGATCTGCCGGGCAGTAGAACGGACCGGTCGCCGAGGAGGCGCCACCGCAGCCGGAATTCACTCGGCCACTGAACAGCAGCAGCTTCGGCGCCGTGTATTGGCGACCGGCTTGCTGGAAAATCTGGCCCCAGGTGTCTTCGGTGTCGCCGAGGATCCGCGCGACAAACTCGGCCTGTTGATCATTGGCTGGCGGCGCCTTGCGGGTTTGCACGGTTTGCGTGGTAGCCGGGGCTGACTGTTGGTTCATCTGTCCGGCCAACTGCCCGAGAATCTGCATCGGGTCCTGGCCCGTGATCCAGCCGATGCCGACGATCAGCACGATGGCCGTCAGGCTCAGTCCCTTGCCACCGCCAAAGCGCATCCCGCCGCCGTCACCAGCACCGCCAGCATCCTCACCGCGTGCATCGACCACGTTGTCACTGCGGCGGCCTTTTTTCCATAGCATGTGGGAATCCTCTGTTTACGCGTGGTGATGAGTGTTGCTGGTGGCTGGGATGGGCGCCAGGTTGATGGTCAGACTATGCCGAATAAAAGGCAGTATGGCATTCACCTGCAAAAACGCTGGCGGCAGACCAGCTTCGGCGAACGTCTCAGGCATCACGCGGGCTGTTTGGTTCCCTCGCCGGTAGTCGTTGAGCGCGGCAACGTGCTCTCCCGTTCGTACGCGGTTACGCCAGCGATATGTCGCGCGGCGATGTAGCCGAAGGTCAAGGCCGGACCAAGATTGATCCCGCCGGCGGGGTAGTAGCCGCCCATGATGCTGGCCATATCGGTGCCCGCGGCGTAGAGCCCGTGGATGGCTTGCCCATCGCCGTCGAGTACTTGCGCGTGTTGATTGACCTTCAGCCCGGCGAATGTGCCAAAGCAGCCTGGCTGGACCTTGACGGCGTAGAACGGACCTTTGTCGATCGGCGCGACGCAGGGGTTGGGTTGCTGGAGTGGATCGCCTTGCTTGCGGTTGTAAGGTGTGGAGCCACGACCAAACTGCGGGTCTTCACCTTTTCGCGCATGCTGGTTGTAGTGCGCCACGGTGGTTTCCAGCGCGCTGGGGTCGATGCCACAGGCCACAGCCAGTTCTTCAATAGTGTTGCCGGTTTTCAAGTAGCCGCTGCGAATGAACGGTGTGACGGGTAACGGGAAGGGGCGGGAAATTCCCAGGCCGTAACGACGTTGAAAGTGATGGCTGCAAATCAGCCAGGAGGCGACTTCTTCATCGGCCGGGGCGGCGGCGACCATTGCCGTGACGTAATCGTAGTAACCGTTGGCTTCGTTGACGAAGCGCTGGCCGTTGCGCAGCACGCCGATGATTCCCGGTTTGCCACGCTCGATGATGTGCGGGAAGTGACCGACGCTGCCGTCCTTGTAGGGCACCTGAGAAACCGGTGCCCAGGCCACCGGTGATTCGAGGTCGGTCTTTATCTGGCCGCCGACGCTTTCGCCCAGCCGCAGGCCGTCGCCCGAGGCACCGAGCGGCGGCAGCGCCAGATGCTCAACGCCAGTGGGCGTGCGTGGGAACAGGGTCTTGCGCCGTTCGATGTCGTTGGGAAAACCACCGGCCGCCAGCACCACGGCTTGCCGTGCGCGGATCTGGATAACGCCGTTGGCGCTGTGGATAACCGCGCCATTGACCCGGTTGCCGTCACGCAGCAGCCCGGTTACAGGCGCTGACTCCCAGAGCAGAACGCCGAGGTCTTCAGCCGATTTTGCCAAACGCGCCACCAGCGCCACGCCATTCACCAGTTGCATCGCGCGACCGTGTAGCGCGAGGTCGAGCAGGTGTCGGCTGAAACGCCGGGTCGCGTGCCAGAACGCGGACCAAGAGCGGGTCAGATTGAGGAACGCCGACAGGTCGGCGCCGGCCATGATCGGCATGCCCATGAACGAGGTTTCACGCATCGTTGTTCGCAGCCGCTTGAGCAACCTGCCGACCTTGCGTGCGTCGTAAGGCGCGGCGATCACCGAGCGTCCGCCGGTTCCGGCGCCCGGTGTGTCGCCGTGAATATCGGCGATGCCGTTGCCGTCGGCAAATTGCAGCGAGGTGTGCTCCTCAAAGAACGCGACCATGCGCGGGCCGGCTTCGAGGAAAGCCTCGATCAGCGCCGGTTCGTAGCGTTCGCCGAGTTCGTGTTTGAGGTAGGTGCGCGGCAGGTCGACGTCTTCAATGATGCCGGCGCGGCGGGCCAGTGGATTGCACGGCACCCACGCCCAGCCACCGGACCAGGCCGTGGCGCCGCCGAACACCGGATCTTTTTCCACGACGATCACCTTGAGCCCGTGCCAGGCCGCGGTGACGGCGGCGGACAAACCCGCCGCACCGGAGCCGACAATCAGCACATCGCAGTCGACTGCAGGGGGAAAAGTGGATTTGGCAGGCATGCTGGCTGACTCCGACGATCTTGTTATTTTGGAATTTAATTCCAAAAAATATACGGAGCCGGTTTGGAAACGACAAGGTCGTCCCGGCGCAAAGCGCTATTTTCGGGCGGTTATCGGACACTGCAGTTCCACATTTCACATTCACCCGGTTGTCTTCTAGAATCGGCAAAATTTAGTCTGGAATCGCACCATGGCCGGCAGTCAAATCGAACGTGTCTTCAGTGTTCTGGAAAGTCTTACCAGTGATCCGCGAGGCTTGCCGATGCAGGTGCTGGCCGAGCAACTGGAGATCCCGAAAAGTGCGACGCACCGCTTGCTCGCCGAGCTGATCCGCCTGGGTTACGTGCGGCAGAATCCGGACAACTTGCGTTATCACCTGTCGACCAAACTGGTTGCCATGGGTTTTCGTTACTTGTCGAGCAGCGGTGCGGATATCGTCCAGCCGGTGCTTGATCGGTTGGCTCAGGAAACCGGCGAGCTGGTGCGATTGGGCGTGATCGAGGGCGAGCGTCAGACCTGGATCGCCAAGTCTCAGGGCGCGCGTTCCGGTTTGCGCTATGACCCGGACATGGGCCGCGATGCACCGTTGTTCTACACCGCGTCAGGGCACGCGTGGCTGGCCAGCCTCAGTGATGCCGAGGCTTTGTCACTGGTGGAACGGCAAGCGGCGGATAGGCCGCTGGAGTTGGGACCGAATGCACCGCGCTCCAACATCGAACTGCTCGAGCGCCTGCGCCTGGCCCGCGAACATGGCTATGCGTGGGTTCAGGAGAGCTCGGCGGTCGGCACCTCGGCAATCGCCGCAGTGGTGCGCCATCCGGTGGATGGGCGGGTGGTAGGCGTGCTCAGTGTCGCCGGGCCGAGTGCGCGGTTGCCCGAGTCACGACTGCATGAACTGGCGCCGTTGTTGCTGCAATTTGCTCAGGAGCTGTCGGCGGCGAGTCAGGCCTCGGAGCTGTTCAACTGATCGCCATATCCCCATATCCCCATATCCCCCCTGTAGGAGCAAAGCTTGCTCGCGATGCAGACACTGCGGTGTTTCAGGAAGACCGCGTCATCGTTTATCGCGAGCAAACGGAACGCCGCCCGGCTGCTCCTACAGAAGCTGTGCGCTGTTCGAACACTATTGGCGTTTCCTTGTGTGATAAATTGGAATTGAGTTCTAGATTATTGGAATTCGATGTCCTGACAATAATCACAAGAGGATTGCACTGTGAGTTCGCCACTTCGCATTGCGCTGATTGGCGCCGGCAATATGGGCCAGCAGCATTACCAGCATCTCAAGACCCTGAATGAGGCGACCTTGTGCGCAGTGGCCGATCCTGGTCCGCAAGCCGCCGGGATCGCGGCCGAGTGGGGCGTGCCGTATTTCACCGATCACCGGGCACTGCTGGAGCAGCTCAAGCCTGACGCGGTTATCGTTGCCAACCCGAACAACCTGCACGTGAGCACGGCGCTCGATTGCCTGGCCACTGGCGTGCCGGTGTTGCTGGAGAAACCGGTGGGCGTCCACCTGGATGAAGTGCGCGAACTGGTGGCCGCGTCGACAGCCACTGGCGTGCCGGTTCTGGTCGGTCATCATCGTCGGCATAATCCGCTGATCGCCCGCGCCCATGAGCTGGTGCGCAGCGGGGCACTGGGGCAACTGACGATGGTCACCGCGCTCTGGCAGGTGCGCAAACCCGACAGCTATTTCGAGATTCCCTGGCGCCGCGAGGCCGGTGCCGGAATGTTGCTGACCAACCTGATTCACGACCTCGATCTGCTACGCCACTTGTGCGGAGAAGTGCATCAGGTACAGGCCATCACCAGCAATGCGGTGCGCAGGTTTGCCAATGAAGATTGCGCGGCGGTACTGCTGCAATTCGACAACGGTGCGCTGGGCAGTCTGACCGGCTCCGACGCGGTGGCGGCGCCCTGGAGCTGGGAACTGGACTCGGGAGAAAACCCGGTTTACCCACGCCAGTTCGACCAACCGTGCTACCTGCTGGCCGGGACCGCTGGCGCACTGAGTATTCCGCAACTCAAGCGCTGGCATTACTTAGACGCGGACGCCGGTTGGCATCAACCCTTGCAGGCCGTTCAAGAATGTTTCAACGCGGATGAAGCACTGCGCCTGCAATTGCAGCATTTCGTGAAGGTGGCCCGAGGTGAGGCGAAGCCGCTGGTGAGCGTCGCTGACGCGGCCCGAACGCTGGCGCTGATCGAAGCCATACGCGAGGCCGCTGCCAGCGGTCGCGCCGGTGTTCCGGCACGGATCGAGGAATGAACATGAGCGAGCGTATTTTCTCCCTGGCCAGCCTGACCGTTCTTGAATTGTCGCCGCCGGAGATGGTCGAGGTGGCGGCGCGTGCCGGGTATAGCCATGTCGGGCTGCGACTGGTCCCGGCTACCCCCGAGGAGCATCATTTCCCGCTGATGGCCGATGCACAGTTGTGGCAACAGACGCGGGCGCGGCTGCGTGACACTGGCATTCAAGTGCTGGATATCGAAATTCTGCGACTGAAAGCCGAAACCCGGGTGGCGGATTTCGAGGCGATCCTGGCGGCCGGCGCAGAGCTCGGTGCCAGTGAATTACTGGTAGCCGGTAATGATCCTGACGAGCGGCGGCTCACCGAGAATTTTGCCGAACTCTGCGATCTGGCGGCGGGTTACGGTTTGCACACTCATCTGGAGTTCATGCCCTGGACCGATGCGCGCAACCTTGAGCAGGCCGTGCGTATTGTTGAAAACGCTGATCACCAATACGGTGGCGTGCTGGTGGATGCATTCCATTTCGATCGCTCGGCTTCACGTCTGGAAGATCTGGCCAGGGTCGCGCCGTCACGCCTGCGTTATGCACAGCTGTGCGATGTGGCAGGACCCAGGCCTGCAGACATGCAGGAGATTTTGCGTCAGGCACGCAACGAGCGGCGTTTCCCTGGCGAAGGGGATTGCGACCTGCTTGGGTTATTGAGGTGTTTGCCGGTTAATCTGCCATTGAGCCTGGAGGTGCCGGCCGTGCAGTTACAACGGCAGGGCGTGAGTGCCTTGCAGCGGGCGCAGATGGCGTTGGACAAGACGCGTGCGTTGTTGGCGTTTGTTTGACCGGTGCTGCGCACCTTCGCGGGCAAGCCTTGCTTTTCAGGTTTTCGCTGACCTGTAGGAGCAAGGCTTGCCCGCGATGCTTTTCAGGTCCTTCAACTTTCGGGATTTCCCATGACTGTATCGAGCACTCCGCTTTCCGGTATCAATCAACCCTTCAAAGGCATCCTGCTGATCATTGTCGCGACCTTCCTGTTTTCCACTCACGACGCTTTGTCCAAATACCTGTCGGGTTTCTATCCGGTGATCATGGTGGTGTGGGCGCGGTATCTGGTTCACACGTTGCTGATGGCCGGGATTTTTCTGCCGCAATCGGGCTTGCGTGTCCTGCGCACCAAGCGCCCGTTGCTGCAATTGCTGCGGGCACTGTGCTTGCTCGGGACCAGCCTGTTGTTCACTACGGGCTTGTTGTTCATTCCTTTGGCGGAAGCCACTGCGGTCAACTTTCTCGCGCCGGTGTTGGTGACCGCGTTGTCGGTGCCATTGCTCGGTGAGCGGGTGACGCGCGGGCAATGGCTGGCGGTGATTTGCGGGTTTATCGGCGTGTTGATCATCGTCCATCCGGGCGGTGATTTGTTCACTCCGGCGGTGTTGCTGCCGTTCTGCTCGGCGTTGTTTTTCTGCTTCTACCAACTGCTGACGCGCAAACTCAGCGAGGTCGACAGCCCGACCACCAGTAACTTCTTTGCCGGTTTGTGCAACACCCTGGTCATGAGCGCGCTGGTGCCGATGTTCTGGCAAGTGCCGAGTTTGACTCATGGCCTGTTGATGCTGGCGCTGGGTAGCTGCGGGATGACCGCGCATCTGTTGCTGACTCAGGCATTCCGGCATGCCGCACCAGCACTGCTGGCACCCTTTGGTTACTGTCAGATCGTGTTTGCCGGACTGCTCGGCTGGTTGCTGTTTTCCCACACGCCAAGCCTGACCACGGTCATTGGCATCGCGATCATTTGCCTCAGCGGTCTGGCGGCGGCGTGGCAACAGCGCAGAAGCTGATTGCGCTCAAAACCTGAAACGCACGACCAGGTTCTGCAAACCGGCCGCCAGTTGCGACAACTCCCGACTGGTGGCGCTGGTCTGGGTCGACGCATCGGCGCTTGCCAGCGACAGGTCGCGGATGTTCAGCAGGTTGCGATCGACCTCCCGGGCCACTTGTGCCTGTTCTTCCGAGGCGCTGGCGATCACCAGGTTGCGCTCGTGGATCTGCTCCATGGCGCAGGTGATTTGCGTCAGGGCCACGCCGGCCTGTTCGGCGATCGACAAGGTCTGGGCCACGCGCTGGCTGTTGCCGTGCATCGACAGCACCACACTGTCGGTGTCGCCCTGAACCCGGGCGATCATCTGCTCGATTTCCCGGGTCGACTGCTGGGTGCGATGGGCCAGGGCTCGCACTTCATCGGCAACCACGGCAAAACCGCGCCCGGCTTCCCCGGCTCTTGCGGCTTCGATGGCGGCGTTGAGGGCCAGCAGGTTGGTCTGTTCGGCAATGGCGCGGATGACATCCAGTACTTTGCCGATTTCCCGGGATTGTTCGGCCAGGGTCTGAACCTGTTGCAGCGCGGTGCCGACTTCGGCACTCATGGCCTGGATCGAATCGAGCGTCTCGATCACTCGCGCCTGACCCTGAGTGGCCTCTATCGTCGACTGGCGCGTGGTGTCTGAGGTCGAGACCGCGTTGCGTGCCACTTCTTCGACGGCGACGGTCATTTCATTGACCGCCGTGGCGGCCTGCTCGATTTCGTTGTGCTGCTGTTGCAAGCGATTGGAGTCCAGCCCGGTGTTCTGGCTCATCTGCTGCGCCGCACCGTTCAGTTGGTTCGACGTATCGCTGATCAACTGCAGGGTGTCGCGCAGGCTGTTTTGCATGCTGGCCAGAGCCCTGAGCAAACGGGCGGTTTCATCGGGCCCCTGGCTCTGGATCGGTGCACTCAGGTCACCGTCAGCGACCTGCTCGGCCACACGCACAGCCTGGCGGATGGGCATGACGATGCTGCGGATCAGCAGCCAGGCCAGGCATGAGGTCAGCAGGGCAACAGCGATCAGTGCGCCGATCACGGTCATTTTTACCTGGGCGTAAAGCCCGTCGGCATGGCTGGCCGATTGACTGACTTCGCTGGCGGTGAGGTTCATCAGCTCGGTGAATTGATCGCCGGTCTGGGTCGAGTAATCCTGGATTTTTCCGTTGAGCAGCGCGCTCATGTCCTCGCTGCGGTTTTGCCGGGACAATTCTTCGTATTGATCCAGCGCCTGTCGGTAGCTCTTTACAGTGCTGACAAAGGTTTCGTATTGCACGCGGTTGTAGTCGTCGACCAGGGGCGCAAACCTGGTCAGCGTTTGCTCAAGCCAGCCTTCCACCTGATGCAGGCGGGCGATAGTGGCATCGAGTACTTTGGGCTCGCGGTTGAGCGCCATGCGCAGGCTGAGCACGCGAATGCTCAGAATGTAGTCGCGGATTTCCCCCAGGTAGCGTGTGCTGGGCAGGGAGACGTTTTCGGTGTGCTGGCCGGTGGCGCGTACTTCGGCCACCTGCTTGAGGGCAAACAGTCCTTGCAACAACACCAGCAGGGCGATTAGGCCGAAGCTGATCAGTGCACGTTTGGCGATGCTCAGGTTACCCAGAGACATGGTATGAGCTCCGTGGACGGAAAAAAGAGGGACGAAATCGGCAGCCGTGCGAACAAAAAAAACGCAGGCCTGAAACCAGGCCTGCGAAAGAGGAAGCGTCAGTCTTCGAGGTTCGGAATCTTGCGCGGTGCCATGAAGTACAGCCAGATCAGCGCAATGAAGTACATCGCCGGAATCATGGTGAACAGCACGGTGTAGTTGTTATTGGTGATGGTCAGGATGTGCCCGACCAACTGGGTCATGAACATCCCGCCAATGGCGGCGCACATGCCGCCGAAACCGAACACCGTGCTCATCATGTGCTTGGGCGTGTAGTCCATCACCAGGCTCCAGATGTTCGCAGTCCAGGCCTGGTGCGCGCCGATGGCCAGCGAGATGGCAAACACTGCGACCCACAGGTTGCTGGAGCCGGCGGCCATGATCACGCCGATGATGCAGCAGGCGAACAGCAGCATCGACATCAACCGGGCCTTGATCGGGTTGACCCCACGGCCGATCAGGAACGAGGACAGAATGCCACCGCCGACACTGCCGAAGTCGGCCGTCATATAGATGATGATCAGCGGAATACCCATTTGGGTCACGTTGATACCCAGGTTGTATTGCTGATTGAGGAACGGCGGCAGCCAGTACAGGTAGAACCAGAACACCGGCGCGGTCATCGAGTAGGCGAGGGCAAAGGCCCAGGTGCCACGCATCCGCAGGATCCGCGAGAACGGTACGCGTGCCTGTTCCGGTTCGGCTTCGTTCTGGATGTAGTCCAGTTCCGATTGCTTCACCGACGGGTGATCTTCCGGGTTGAAGTACTTCAAGCCCCAGAACACCAGCCAGATCCCGCCCAGTGCCGACATGCACAGGAACGCGGCTTGCCAGCCCCAGACGTGGAGGATCAGCGGCAGCAGCATCGGCGTGAACATCGCGCCGACGTTGGTCCCGGCATTGAAGATGCCAGTGGCCACGGCACGCTCACCGGCAGGGAACCACAGCCGGGTGGTCTTCACGCAGGCCGGGTAGTTGGCAGCTTCGGTCAGCCCGAGAATAAAGCGGCAGACCATAAAGCCCAGGGCCGAAGTCGCCAGGCCATGGGCACCGGTCGCCAGGCTCCAGAGCAGCACCGCGCAGAAGAACACGCGCTTTACGCCGATCCGGTCGATCAGTCGGCCTTGCAGCACGAAGCCGACGGCGTAACCGACCTGGAACCAGAAGTTGATGTTGGCGTAGTCCATCGCCGTCCAGCTCATTTCCTTGGCCAGGATCGGCTGCATGACGCCCAGTGCGGCGCGGTCGATGTAGTTCAGGGTGGTGGCGAAAAACACCAGCGCCAGCATGCCCCAACGGGTTTTGCCGACTGCCATGGCGCCACGGATTTTGTCGCCGATGCCGCCGGACGCGACACCCAGGCCTGAGGCCATGCGGGCGCTTTCTGTGTGAGAGCTCTGAGAAGGAATCATCTGTGCCATCCGTTCAATGACTGACAAGCAAGGCTCGTCGGGACTTCATGGGCGCGTGATCAATCGTCGGGGTGCGCAGATGCGCAGGGTGAAAACAATGATTGATCGGCTGAGTGTTTGTGTTGGCTCAGTGTTGGCTGAGGCAACCAAAGCGCGTGTTCAGCATGCGGGCCGGGTTCGGTCGCAGGCGCCAGAAAGGTTCGAAGGCGGTTGGCGGTTGGGCGCCAGGCACGGGGAATGAAGGAGAGAGCAACGGAGCAAGGCGTTGAATGCAAGCATGAGCGTGTACCCGATTTTTGAATTTTTTATGGTGTGTTCTGGGTCTTTGGTCACTTCGACCGGTGGTTCATGACCGGACTCGATGTGCTGCCGATGGTGCGCAGTGAGCGAAAAATCGTCAATTCGCCAACCGCCATTGTGTTCGATAATCGCACAGTAAACTAACCGGTTGGTACACTTTGAATTGCCCAATGAGCAGGTCAGCTCAATAATTCCCCCGGCCCTGGCGCTCCCAAAAAACGCGCGACGGCTCTAACAAGATCAACCCATCCCACCGGGAGTCGAAACATGCAGCGTTCCATTGCCACCGTTTCCTTGAGCGGTACCCTGCCGGAAAAACTCGAAGCCATTGCCGCCGCGGGTTTCGATGGGGTGGAGATTTTCGAGAACGACCTGCTGTACTACGACGGCAGCCCGCGTGAAATCAAACAGATGTGCGCTGACCTGGGCATCGCCATCACCCTGTTTCAGCCCTTTCGTGATTTCGAAGGCTGCCGCCGCGACCGCTTGCCGCGCAACCTTGAGCGCGCCGAGCGCAAGTTCGACCTGATGCAGGAACTGGGCACCGACCTAGTGCTGGTGTGCAGCAACGCCGCGGCCGACAGCGTTGGCGATGAACAGATTCTGGTCGATGACTTGCGACTGCTGGCCGAGCGCGCCGGGGCTCGTGGCTTGCGGATCGGTTATGAAGCGCTGGCCTGGGGCCGGCATGTGAACACGTATCAACAGGTTTGGAACATCGTCCGCCAGGCGGACCATCCGAATCTGGGCGTGTTGCTGGACAGTTTTCATACCTTGTCGCTCAAGGGTGATCCACGGGCTATCGCGGATATTCCCGGCGAGAAGATTTTCTTTGTGCAAATGGCCGACGCACCGATCCTGGCGATGGACGTGCTGGAGTGGAGCCGACATTTTCGTTGCTTCCCCGGACAGGGCGAATTCGACTTGCCAGGTTTTCTCGCGCCGATTATCCAGAGTGGTTACACCGGGCCGCTGTCACTGGAAGTTTTCAACGACGGATTCCGCGCCGCGCCACCACGCGCCAATGCCGCCGATGGTCTGCGCTCCTTGCTGTATCTGGAAGAGAAGACCCGAGCGCGTTTGCAGCAACAAGCGACGCCCACACCGAACCTCGACATTTTGTTTGCCACGCCGCCTGCCAGTGAGTACGACGGCATCGAGTTTCTCGAGTTCGCGGTGGACGAAAGCCTTGGTGCCAAACTCTCGCATTGGCTGGAGCGACTGGGTTTCGTCAAGGCCGGTGAGCACCGCTCCAAGAACGTCACGCTGCTGCGCCAGGGCGATATCAATCTGATTCTCAACTCTGAACCCTATTCGTTTGCCCACAGCTTTTTCGAAGCGCACGGGCCGTCATTGTGCGCGACCGCAGTGCGGGTCAAGGACAGCGCCAGTGCGCTGGCCCGGGCGGTGGCGTACAAAGGGCAACCCTACCGTGGGCTGGTCGGCCCCAATGAGCTGGAACTGGCGGCGGTCCGTGCGCCGGATGGCAGCCTGATTTATCTGGTGGATGAACACGCCGATGTCTACGGCACCGACTTCCGGCTGCATCCGACGGTAGCCACCGCTGGTGGACTGAAAAGGATCGACCACATGGCGATGGCGCTGCCGGCGGACAGCCTCGACAGTTGGGTGCTGTTCTACAAGAGCCTGCTGGATTTCGAAGCTGACGATGAAGTGGTGTTGCCTGACCCTTACGGCCTGGTGAAAAGCCGCGCGCTGCGTAGCCGATGCAGCTCGATCCGTCTGCCGCTGAACATTTCCGAGAACCGCAACACCGCCATCTCTCACGCCTTGTCCAGTTATCGTGGCTCCGGTGTGCATCACATTGCCTTTGACTGCGACGATATGTTCGCTGAAGTCAGTCGCGCCAAAGAGGCCGGCGTACCGCTGCTGGACATCCCGCTCAATTATTACGATGACCTCGCTGCACGCTTTGATTTCGATGACGAGTTCCTCAGCAAACTTGCCTATTACAACGTGCTGTATGACCGCGACGCTCAGGGCGGTGAGCTGTTTCATGTGTACACCGAGCCGTTTGAAGGGCGCTTCTTCTTCGAAATCATCCAGCGCAAAAACGGTTATGCGGGATATGGTGCGGCCAACGTCGCGGTGCGCCTGGCGGCGATGGCGAAATCACGCAGCGGGGGTGTGCGTCACGCCAAGTTGTAGGAAATTGGTAAACGCAGGGGTAAACGGTCGTGGCGAAGCTTCCTTCACTGCAGCGTGCGGCCCATAATCGCCAGCTGTGCAGTGAAGGCCATGAGCCCGGAATGAGAATGACCACAGAACTCACCGTCGCGCCCGACGAAACCTTGATCGAGCCGCGCAAGAGTCGCAAGAACAACCCGGAAAAGACCCGCGAGAACATTCTTCAAGAAGCCATTGTCGAGTTCGTTCAGCAGGGCCTGTCCGGTGCTCGTGTCGATGCTATCGCCGAACGCATCCACACCTCGAAACGGATGATCTATTACTACTTCGGAAGTAAGGAGCAGCTCTACGTCGAAGTGCTGGAGAAGCTTTACGGCGATATCCGCAGCACTGAAAGTCGCTTGCACCTGGCTGAGCTGGAACCGCGTGAGGCGATCCGGCGTTTGGTGGAATTCACCTTCGATCACCATGACCGCAACGTCGATTTTGTGCGCATCGTCAGCATCGAGAACATCCACAACGCCGAGTACGTGAAGCAGTCCGAAGCGATCAAGGCGATGAACAATACGATCCTCGATTCACTGGGCGTGATTCTGCGTCGCGGTGCCGAAGAGGGTGTATTCCGTAGCGGGCTGGATCCGCTGGACGTGCATTTACTGATCAGTTCGTTCTGCTTTTACCGGGTGTCGAACCGTCATACCTTTGGTGAGATTTTCCAGATCGACTTGCCGGATGAAGCGATCAAGCAACGTCATCGCCAGATGATCTGCGAGTCGGTACTGCGTTATTTGCAGGCCTGAAGCTCAAGCCAGCAGATTGATGATCGTTCCCATGCGTGGGAACGAACATCAAGAAGACCGTGGTCGTTAACCATTCATGCTTTGAAAATGCGCGAGCATTCGCTGTGCATCCGGCGCCACGCCGCTGAACAACTCAAAGGCCTTTACTGCTTGAAACACCGCCATGTTGCCGCCATCCAGAGTACGGCAACCCAAGGCACGGGCGTTGCGCAGCAGTTCAGTTTCCAGTGGAAAGTAAACGATCTCCGCGACCCACAATTCAGCCCGTAGCAACTCCACCGGCACTGGCATGCCGGGCAGTTTGGCCATGCCCATCGGCGTGGTGTTCACCAGACCATCGGCCTGCGCCAACGCACTCGGCAGATCGCTGCCGGCACAGGCCCGGCCGCTGCCGAAATGCTGATTGAGATTATTCGCAAGGCTTTGCGCACGACTGACGTCCACATCGAAAATACTCAATTGCTGCACGCCTTCGCTCAACAGCGCGTGGGCCACCGCAGCCCCCGCACCACCAGCGCCCATTTGGACGACGCACTCGCGGGCAGCATCCTTCAAGCCACGGCGAAAACCTTCGGCGAAACCGAGGCAGTCGGTGTTGTGCCCAATGCGTTTTCCGTCCTTGAGCACCACGGTGTTGACGGCACCAATGCCTCGGGCTTCAGGCGAGAGTTCGTCGAGCAGCGGGATGATCGCCTGCTTGCACGGAAAGGTGATGTTCAGACCGGTAAAGTTCATCCGTTCCGCTGACATCAGCAGGTCGGGGAGGGCGCCGCTGTCGAGTTTCAGTTGATCGAGGTCAATCAACCGATAAAGGTAGCGCAGGCCTTGGGCATCACCTTCGCGCTCATGCAGCGCGGGGGTTCGAGACGCCTGGATACCGGCGCCGATGAGTCCTGCGAGTACCGTGTTGTTCTGCGACATGTGACTTATCCCTTCAAGCGTTGACTGAAATGCTCCAGCGCCAGGCGATAGCCGTGGCTGCCGAATCCACAGAGGACTGCGGTGGCGATGGCCGATACGAACGAGTGGTGACGGAATGGCTCGCGAGCATGCACATTGGACAGGTGTACTTCGATCACCGGTAACTCGCTGGCGACCAGCGCGTCACGGATCGCTACCGAAGTGTGCGTCCAGGCCGCCGGGTTGATCACGATTCCGGCACAACGACCGCGTGCCGAGTGAATCCAGTCGAGCAATTCGCCCTCGTGGTTGGTCTGGCGAAACTCCACTGCCAGGCCGAATTCTTCGCCAGCGCGACCGCACAAGGCCGAGATGTCGGCCAGGGTTTCGTGGCCATACGTCGCCGGCTCACGGCTGCCGAGCAGGTTCAGGTTCGGGCCGTTGAGCACCAGAACGATAGGGGACATCAGGGCGTTCTCCATTGTTATTGTGGGCGTGGGTCGAGGGTGACCCGCCTGTGGAGATAAATTGTACCAGCTGGTTAATTTGGTCAATTGAAGCTGAGCGGCAAGTTGCGCAAGACGGCAATAAGTGTTCGATGATCGGACAGTCGCTGTCGTCAGTGTGATCGCTGCCATGCGGTGCTTTAATTGACCTTGAAGGAAGCCCGAGGCAGAACGCTACCCACTCAAGGATGATTGTGAACACCGATCCCACGCCCCACCAGTCCACCCGCAACGCCCAACTGGTCATCGCTGCGCGACTGGTCTCGGACTTCGGTGCGTTTCTCAATATGGTGGCGCTGGCCACTTACGTTTATATGCTCGGCAACAGCGCCATGAGCGTCGGGATCTTTCTCGCCAGCCGCGTGGCCGGTGGGGTTTTTGCCAGTTTGATCGGCACGATGTTTTATCGCCGTTGGGGCGGACGCTTACCGTTGATAGCCTTCGACCTGCTGCGTGCCGGGCTGTTAGGCCTGTTGCTGGTATTACCGGTGTCGCAGCAAGTGCTGTTATTACCGGTGATCGCTTTCGGTCTGGGGCTCGGTAACTCGATGTTTGCCATCGGCCTCAACAGTCAATTGCCGCACATGATCGCCGGGGAGCAACTGCTCAAGACCAATGCCTGGATCACTTCGGCTTCGTCCACAGCGATGGTTGGAGGGAGTCTGGTGTCGGGGCTGTTGGTGGCTGGTTTCGGCTTCGAAACGGTGTTTGCACTGAACGTCGTCACTTATCTGTTGGCGGCACTATTCATTGTGCCGTTACGGTTCTCCAAACCGGCACCGAATGCCGAGCCAACCCACAAACGGGACGAATGGAGCGCGCTACGCCAAGGCTTGTGCAGCTCGCCGGTCATCGCTGCGATGCTCGCGTTGGCGATGGCCGACACCCTCGGCAGTGCCGCGCACAATGTGGGTTTCCCGATTATTTCCAAACTGCTGACACCCGAGTCGGCCAGCACCACGCTGGGCTTGATGCTGGCGGTGTGGGCGTGTGGCAAGTTGATCGGAGCACGGGTGGCCAGCCGCTTGCCAGGCTCGGAAAACTCAAACCTGGAGCGGCGGTTCTTTTTCGGCGTGTTGTTGATGTCCAGCGGCTTCATCCTGATGTTCCAGCAACAGAGCCTCTATGGCTTGCTGCTGTTTGCATTGCCGGCGGGCCTGGGGGATGGCTTTTCCGAGGTCGGGCTGATGTCGCGCTTGCAGCGTGAACCGGACAGCCTGCGTCTGCCGATTTTCAGCGTTCTGACCTTGCTGCAAATGACCGGGTTCGGCGTCGGCATGTTGATCGCCGCGCCGTTCTACAACGTGTGGGCACCCGGCGCGGTGGTGCTGCTGTTTCACGGGATCCCCCTCAGCACCTTGCTGGTACTGAGGGTGTTGGCGATCAGGGGCGAGCGGGCTCGGCGCAGCAGCCCGACGCCAGTTCCTTGAGAATCGGGCAGTCCGGGCGGTGGTCGCCCTGACAATGTTCCACCAGATCCTGCAGGGTGTCGCGCAACTGGCCGAGTTCGCGGATTTTCTGGTTCAGCTCGTCGATGTGCTGACGGGCCAGTGCCTTGACGTCAGCGCTGGCTCGTTGGCGATCCTGCCAGAGGGTCAGCAGTTTGCCGACCTCTTCCAGGGAAAACCCGAGATCGCGTGAACGCTTGATGAACGCCAGGCTGTGCAGGTCGTCGTCGCCATAGATGCGGTAGCCGCTGTCAGTGCGATGCGCTGCCTTGAGCAGGCCGATCGACTCGTAATAGCGAATCATCTTGGCGCTAAGGCCGCTGTGTCTGGCCGCTTGACCGATGTTCATTCAACGTCCTCCAGGTCTTTCGGTTTCCAGGTCTTGAGCAGTAAAGCATTGCTTACCACGCTGACGCTGGACAAGGCCATCGCCGCACCGGCGATCACCGGGTTGAGCAAGCCGAAGGCTGCCAGCGGAATGCCGATCAGGTTGTAGACGAAGGCCCAGAACAGGTTCTGGCGGATCTTCGCGTAGGTCTTGCGGCTGATCTCCAGCGCTGCTGGCACCAGGCGAGGATCGCCACGCATCAAGGTGATCCCGGCTGCGTGCATCGCCACGTCGGTGCCGCCGCCCATGGCGATGCCGATATCCGCCGCTGCCAGCGCCGGAGCGTCGTTGATGCCGTCGCCGACCATCGCCACGACGCCGGTTTTTTTCAGCTCAGTGACGGTCGAGGCTTTTTCGGCCGGCAGCACTTCGGCGTGAACGTTACTGATGCCCAGTGCTTGTGCAACCACTCGGGCGCTGCCACGGTTGTCACCCGTCAGCAGGTGACTGCCGATGTGTTGCGTGTTCAATTCCTCAATCGCTTGCAGCGCGCCAGGCTTGAGGGTGTCGCCAAAGGCGAACAGGCCGAGCACCCGCGGCTTGGGGCTTTGCTCGATCAGCCATGACAAGGTTCGACCCTCGGCTTCCCAGGCGTTGGCGGAGTCGCTCAAGAGACCGGCGCTCAAGCCGCTTTCTTCCAGCAGACGGCGATTACCCAGCGCCAATCGGCGACCGTCCAGCGTGCCGGCAATGCCACGACCGGTCAGTGACTGGCTGGCGCTGACATCGGCCACCGGCAAGTCACGCTCGGCGCAGGCATCCAGCACGGCTTTGGCCAGTGGGTGTTCGCTGCCGCGTTGCAGGGCGCCTGCCAGTTGCAGCAGGCTCGCTTCGTTGCCGTCGATGGCACTCAAGTGAGCGATGCGCGGCGTGCCCGACGTCAGTGTGCCGGTCTTGTCGAACACCACCACGCTGACTTCATGGGCGCGCTCCAGCGCTTCGGCGTCCTTGATCAGAATGCCGTGGCGCGCGGCCACGCCAGTGCCGGCCATGATCGCGGTCGGCGTGGCCAGGCCGAGGGCGCAAGGGCAGGCGATCACCAGCACCGCGACTGCGTTGATCACCGCGGTTTCCAGCGGTGCGCCGTACAGCCACCAGCCGATCAAGGTTGCCAGCGCTAAAAGCAGCACCACGGGGACGAACACCTGGCTGACTTTATCCACCAGCTTTTGAATCGGTGCCTTGCCGGCCTGGGCGTCTTCGACCAGACGGATAATTCGCGCCAACACGGTTTCTGCGCCAAGCGCTTGAGTTCGAACCAGCAGCCGGCCTTCGCCGTTGATTGCGCCGCCAGTGACTTTGTCGCCGGGATGTTTGGGCACCGGCAGGCTTTCACCGCTGATCAGCGCTTCGTCAGCATGGCTCTGGCCTTCAATCACTTCACCGTCCACCGGGAAACGTTCGCCGGGTTTGACCAGCACCAGGTCACCGAGGCGCAACGCGCTGATGGCGACGTCCTGTTCGCGGCCGTCGATCACTTGAATTGCCCGTTCAGGACGCAAGGCTTCAAGGGCGCGAATGGCGCTGGCGGTCTGGCGTTTGGCGCGGCTTTCGAGGTATTTGCCGAGCAACACCAGCGCAATCACCACCGCAGAAGCTTCGAAATAAAGATGCGGCATGCTGCCGGCGCTGACGGTGGCCCACAGGTAAATGCTCAAGCCATAACCGGCGCTGGTGCCCAGGGCCACCAGCAGGTCCATGTTGCCGGCGCCCGCGCGGACGGCCTTCCACGCGGCGACATAAAAGCGTGCACCGAAGATGAATTGCACTGGGGTCGCCAACGCAAACTGCACCCAGGCCGGGAGCATCCAGCTCAGGCCGAACGGCTGCACCAGCATTGGCAGCACCAGTGGCAAGGCCAGCACGATTGCCAGCAGCAGGCTCCAGCGCTCACGGCGCAGACGCTGCACTTGATCGTTATCGGTGGATTGTTCGGCTTGCCAGACGCTGGCGGTGTAACCGGCCTTGCTGACCGCATCGATCAACACCTGCGGATCGATCTGACCGAGCAGTTCGAGATGCGCGCGTTCGTTGGCCAGGTTGACGCTGACGCTGTTCACCCCGGCGATTTTATTCAAGGCACGTTCGACCCGACCGACACACGAGGCGCAGGTCATACCGCCAATGCTCAATTCGAGGCTGTGTGCGGGCACGCTGTATCCGGCCTGCTGCACGGCTTCCATCAGCGCTGGCAAACTGTCGCGAGGGGCCTGGACGCGCGCTTGCTCGGTGGCCAGGTTGACGCTGACGCTGCTTGCGCCAACAACTTTGCTCAACGCACGCTCGACACGTCCGGCACAGCTGGCGCAGGTCATGCCGGATATCGGCAGATCGAAG
The DNA here is from genome assembly GCF_058800905.1 of Pseudomonas sp. GW822-FHT04C11. Lineage (NCBI taxonomy): Bacteria > Pseudomonadati > Pseudomonadota > Gammaproteobacteria > Pseudomonadales > Pseudomonadaceae > Pseudomonas > Pseudomonas sp. GW822-FHT04C11. Next base: position 215,429 of record NZ_JBXAMS010000010.1, read on the forward strand.
GTGGTGGAATCGGACATCGGTCTTACTCCCTGTAGAGATGACCTACAGGATCAACCTTGCCACGCGGGTAAGGTCAAGCGCCATGTAGGAGCAAGGCTTGCCCGCGATGAACGATGACGCGGTTGGCCTGAACCACCACGTGGCCTGCATCGCGGGCAAGCCACGCTCCCACGGAAAACCGGTGAATCAGTAGCCCAATGCGGCGGGCTTGAGGTACATCCCTTGCTGATTCATGGCGATGCGGAACTTCAACAGGTCACCCGCCCGCAGCGTGATGTTCTGCGAACCCGGGGCGAGCATCCCGGCGCTGCAACCTGGCGCCTGGCCGGGCAGCAGTTTGAGCCGCAAGGAGTAGTTGCCCGGCGGCAAATTGAATGAGGTGCTCTGCTCCTGGAACAACCGCGCCGACAACTGATCCTGGATGTACACGCCAATCTCGCACGAGGTCGCGACTTCCAGGCGCTCGCGAGAAATGATCAACACGCCATAGTCTTCGGCGCTGGCCGAGGGCGCGGCGGCGAAAAGACTGAGCATGCCGAATAGGCTGAAAGCTGACCAGCGCATGGCTGCATCTCCTGCTTTTGAGTCATTGATGGCGAAGCTTGGCCGAGCACGGCGATGATTGCCAGCCCGGCAGATCACAGCAGAACTTGACCTTGCCACGGTGGCAAGCTCAAGACTGGTTTCAATCTCATCAAAGGAGCTGCCTCATGCAAGTATTCAACGTTCAAGGAATGTCGTGCGGTCACTGTGTTCGGGCCATTACCGAGGCGCTGCAAGCCAAGGATCCGGCGGCCAGTGTCCGGGTCGACCTCGCGGCGAAGGAGGTCGGTGTCGAGAGCGCTTTGTCGGCAGAGCAGGTGATCAGCCTGATCAGCGAAGAAGGCTACGCGGTCACGCTGGCCTGAACCTTTTTAATAGTTAGCGACCTATCGGAATGTTCAAGGCGTCCAGGCGCAGTTAGACTGTCGTGCTGTCGACTGACGTAAAACTGGACGCCTGATGAACCTCCGCACCATTCTGATTCTTGGCGCCTTGAGCGCTTTCGGGCCGCTGGCTATCGATTTCTATTTGCCAGCCTTCCCGGCCATGGCGGCAGCTTTCGGCACGGATGAAAAACACGTTCAGTTGACCCTGGCAGCTTATTTTCTCGGCCTGTCGATTGGTCAGTTGGCTTATGGTCCGGTGGCCGATCGCTTCGGCAGACGCATGCCATTGCTGGTGGGTGTCGGTCTGTTCACCCTGGCATCGCTGGTGTGCGCGTTTGCGCCGAGCCTTGAGTGGCTGATCGCGGCGCGTTTCCTTCAGGCGTTGGGCGGCTGCGCCGGGATGGTGATTTCCCGCGCGGTGGTCAGCGACAAGTGCGACGCAGTGGGTTCGGCGAAAGTCTTTTCCCAACTGATGCTGGTGATGGGCCTGGCACCGATTCTTGCGCCAATGCTCGGCGGTCTGCTGGTCAACCTGTATGGCTGGCAGTCGATCTTTATCGCCTTGACGGTGTTCAGCGCATTGTCCGCCCTGGCGGTTGCCGTGGGCCTGCCGGAAAGTTTACCGGCCAATCAACCGCGTCAGCCGTTGTCGGGTGCTCTGCGTCAATATGGCCGGCTGCTGTCGGACAGGATCTTTCTCGGACATGCCTTGACCGGCGGCATCGCGATTGCCGGGATGTTTGCCTACATTGCGGGTTCGCCTTTCGTCTTCATCAAGCTTTACGGTGTTCCGGCCGAGCACTTCGGCTGGTTGTTCGGCACCAACGCCGCGGGCTTTATTCTGGTGGCGCAGGTCAATGCCCGATTGCTCTCCAAACGCGGCCCGGCCTTTTTGCTGGCGCGCACCGTATGGATTTATCTGGCTGCCGGCCTGAGCTTGCTGGCGGTCAGTTCACTGCATACCGAGCATTTATGGCCGCTGCTGATCCCGTTGTTCATCTGTATCGCAAGCCTGGGTTGCATCATTCCCAATGCATCGGCGTGTGCCATGAGTGGACAGGGCGCGCGCGCAGGCAGCGCTTCGGCGATGCTCGGTTGCTTGCAGTTCAGTGTTGCCGCAGGCGCGGCGGCGTTGGTCGGCGTACTGCACGACGGCACCGCGATGCCGATGGCGATGGTCATCAGCCTGTGCGGAATATTAGTGGTGAGCGTCGCGATGCTCACCCGTCGGCTGCAAGTTGCCCGGGCAGCGCAAGCCGCGACTTGAGTCAGCCGGTTGCTCGTTGCTGACGTTGGGGGAGTTGATGAGGGGCGTGCAAGCGAGCCTCGAGGGTCGAGGTAAAAGCGCGAGCTTCGGCTTCACTGCGGAAGTTCACCGCGTGGTTGTCCAGGCGGACCTGCCACTGGGATTTTGCCAATTCTTTTATCAGGATCTTCATTGCTGACTTCCTCACCTAAAAGACTGCATTGCGGGAAGCTCGATTGTAGACCTGAATCAAATCGGATTTGTGACGCGGATCAAATCCTCGGACTGACGGTGTGCGTCGTTTCTGAAACAGCAAGCGAAACACACCGTCATCTAAAACCCTAGAAGCCTTCGAGGACGATCTTGCCTCTGGACGTGCCGCTTTCCAGCAGTGCATGGGCGCGTCGCAGGTTGGCCGCGTTGATCGTGCCGAAGTGTTCGCCGACCGTGGTTTTCAATGTGCCCGCGTCGATCAGCTCGGCCACCCGGTTCAGCAGCTTGTGCTGTTCGAGCATGTCGGCGGTTTCGAACAGCGAGCGGGTGTACATGAATTCCCAGTGCAACGACAGGCTCTTGCGTTTGAGCTTGGTCACGTCGAGTGCCTTCGGATCATCGATCAGCGCAAGCTTGCCTTGAGGCGCGAGGGCTTCGACCAGTTGTTCGAAGTGCTGGTCGGTTTCGGTCAGGCTGGCAACGTGTGTCACCTGAGGGTGGCCGGCGCGCTTGAGCTCTTCGCTCAGCGGTTGGCTGTGATCGATCACCAGGTCTGCGCCCAGTTCGCGTACCCAGCGTTGGGTCTGCGGGCGTGAGGCAGTGCCGATGACGTTCAGTGCGGTGAGCTGGCTGGCCAGTTGAGTCAGGATCGAGCCCACGCCACCCGCAGCACCGACGATCAGCAGGCTTTGGCCTTGAGCGGTTTTGCCTTCGCGCACTTGCAGGCGTTCGAACAACAGCTCCCACGCGGTGATCGCGGTCAGCGGTAACGCGGCGGCTTCGGCGAAGCTCAGGGACTTGGGCATATGGCCGACAATGCGCTCGTCCACCACATGCAGTTCACTGTTGCCGCCTGCGCGAGCGATGGAGCCGGCGTAGTAAACCTTGTCGCCGGCCTTGAACAGGCTGACGTCGCTGCCGACCGCCTTGACCACGCCAGCCACATCCCAGCCCAGCACTTTTGCCGCGCCATCTTCGGGCGCGACATTCTGACGAACCTTGGTGTCCACCGGATTGACCGAGATGGCTTTGACTTCAACCAGCAAATCCCGTTTGCCGGCAACCGGCTCGGGCAGTTCGATGTCCTGCAGCGATTCTGGATCGTTGATGGGCAGCGAACGGTAGTAGGCAATGGCTTTCATGGCGCAACTCTCATGGGGCATTCGATGGCAGGGATGATTGGTTATTTCTCTTGAAGATAAAACCGGCTAAAAGAACAGTCTCTTTCAATATTTTTTTGATAATGCAGGTGGGTTGATGCTGCGTTTCGATGACTTGCAGTTGTTCGTCCGTGCCGCAGACCTTGGCAGTCTGTCTGCGGCGGCGCGGGTCATGGACCTGTCGCCGGCAGTGGCCAGCGCCGCGTTGAAGCGGATCGAGCAGCAATTGGGCGCGCGGTTGCTGGCGCGTTCGACGCGCAGTCTGCGTCTGACCGCAGAGGGCGAAGGCTTCTTGGAATATGCCCGCGCGGCGCTGAGCAATCTGGATGAAGGACGTCGTTTGCTGGCCAGCGGACAGGATCAGGTCAGCGGCGTATTGCAGCTGTCGGCACCTTCGGACTTCGGTCGCAATTTGCTGCTGCCGTGGCTGGACGAGTTCCAGCGCGAGCATCCAAAACTGACGGTACGCCTGCTGTTGGGCGACCGGATTGCCGACCTGTTCCGCCAACCGGTGGACATTGCCCTGCGCTATGGGGAGCCGGAAGACTCAAGCCTGGTGGCGCTGCCGATCGCCCCGGACAACCGTCGCGTGTTGTGTGCTGCACCACACTATCTCGCGCGGCATGGTGAACCGCGCCAGCTGGAACAACTGGCCCAGCACAATTGCCTGTTATATATGCTGGGCAGCCGGGTTCACGACCACTGGAGTTTTCATGATGGCAAACGGGAGATGAGCCTGACCGTCAGCGGTGATCGTTTCAGTGATGATGCGGACGTAGTGCGTCTGTGGGCAGTGGCCGGTGCCGGAATTGCCTACAAGTCCTGGCTGGATGTAGCCGGCGATGTATTGGCCGGGCGCTTGAAAGTGCTGATGCCGGCGCTGTTCTGCGAGCGCGCACCGCTGAACTTACTGTGCGCCCATCGCGCTCAATTAAGTAAGCCGGTGAACCTGCTGAGTGAAATGCTCAAGTCACGATGTGCCAAATTGTCGGCTCAATCGCCAGCAATGATCGGTGCGGGCGAGTAGTCGCACGCAAATAGGGAAAATTCTGGCAGGAACTATCACCTCCGAAAGCTTCCGGCCGGCAGGAACCGAAGATCATCGCGCATATACTAGTGCCTGCCTGGAGTCGCACCGTTGTCGGCGACGTTGCGATGTCTTGCTCAAAGCGGTTGGACGCTGTGCTGATCGTTGTTGAGCCCGGTCGGGGTTTTCGAAGAGGTTCGTCGCATCCGTTGGTTATACCGCCCGGCTTTTGGCGGTTTTCACGCCTTGGCCGGCAGCACATTACTGGTCAAGATGTCCCAGAGCAGCAGACAAATGATTCAACAGGGAGTGAATACATGGAACATGCACCTTGCATCAGCCAGATAGCCACGTTGCTGGCAGACCCAAAGCGTAGCGCGATGATGTGGGCCTTGATGGACGGTACTGCACGGCAATCCGAGGAGTTGGCATTGCTGGCAGGCTTGTCGCCGTCATCGGCCAATGCGCACCTGGGGCGCTTGTCCAGCGGTGGACTGTTGAAAGTCGAGGAGCGTGGGCGCAAGCGGTTTTTCCGGCTTGCGGCTCCCGAAATCGGTGCGGCGGTTGAAGCGCTGGCCAGCGCCACTCTGGCCAGTCTGCCAGGCAAGGTTCCAGAGTTGCTCAAGCGCACCAGCCCATCGACGAAAGTGCCTACGGCACCTTCGTCCTTGCTTCGGGCCAGGCTCTGTGAAGACCATCTGGGGGGAAGCCTGGCAGCCGATCTGTATCAGCGAATGCTCGATGCCGGCTGGATCGAACAGTTGGACAAACGTGTCATCGTGACCCACAAAGGTGCCAATCAGCTGGCAACCCACGGCGTATTCATTCAGGCCCTGGCCCACAGCACTTCCCGAGTAGTCTGCGCCTGCCCGGACTGGAGCGAGCGCCGACCGCATCTGGGCGGCACTCTGGGGGCGGCGGTGTTGCAACTGTTCATGCAGTCCGGCTGGTTGAATCTGCCTAGCGACACGCGTGTTCTGCAGATCACCGCGGCCGGTCAGCGTGAAATCGATCAGTTCGCCAAAGAGGCCGAGTTGGAAATGGCGCTCTAGCAACAGGTGAAATCGACGTCTGTGGCCAGAGGTTTCAGACGTCGCTCAGAGCTGTGGCCAGGTCGTATCCAGCAATAGTGACCCCAGGCGATCCCGCACACTCGATACGGGGATTATCGAATGGGGATACGGCATGGAAACGCAAGGCTATAGCGCGGCAGAACGTCTGGAACGACTGCCCATCAGCGGTTATCACCGGATCATTTTCATCATCATTGCCCTGGCGTTTTTCTTCGACTCCATGGACCTGGCAATGATGACGTTCCTCTTGGGGTCGATCAAAGCCGAGTTCGCTCTGAGCACGGCGCAAGCCGGGCTGCTGGCCAGTTCGAGCTTCTTCGGCATGGTGCTTGGCGCGTCTTTGTCCGGGATGCTTGCCGACCGCTTCGGGCGCAAACCGGTGTTTCAGTGGAGCATCGTGTTGTGGGGCATCGCCAGTTACCTCTGTTCTACGACACAAAGCGTCGAGACGCTGACACTGTTTAGAGTTCTTCTGGGAATCGGCATGGGTATGGAGTTTCCGATTGCCCAATCGATGTTGTCCGAGTTGATCCCGGCCAAACGGCGCGGGCGCTATATCGCGTTGATGGACGGTTTCTGGCCTCTGGGTTTTGTCGCAGCGGGCGTGCTGTCTTACTTTCTGTTACCGCTGGTTGGCTGGCGCGACATCTTCCTGGTACTGGCGGTGCCGGCGGTGTTTGTCCTGGCGATCCGCTTCTTCATTCCCGAGTCACCACGCTGGCTGGAACAGGCCGGGCATCACGCGGCAGCGGACAAGGTTTTGCTGCGCATTGAAGACAAGGTGCGGACCTCGCTGGGGAGCGCCGATCTGCCGGAGCCGATTCGTTTGCCCAGAATCGAGAGTCGTCCGGGGCACTTTCTTTCGGCCTTGAATGAAATCTGGTCACCTTTGTACCGCCAACGCACGATGATGATCTGGAGCGTCTGGTTTTTTGCCTTGCTTGGCTTCTATGGCCTGACTTCCTGGCTCAGCGCATTGCTGCAGCAGTCGGGGTTTGCGGTGACTCAGTCGGTGTATTACACCGTGCTGATTTCCCTTGGCGGGATTCCCGGTTTTCTCATGGCTGCCTGGCTGGTGGAGCGTTGGGGGCGCAAGCCGGTGTGCATCATCACCTTGCTCGGTGGTGGGGTGATGGCGTTTCTGTATGGGCAGAGCGCGGTGTTTGGCGGCAACGTCAGCCTGTTGATCAGTTCGGGCCTGCTGATGCAGTTCTTCCTGTTCGGCATGTGGGCCGTGCTCTACACCTACACCCCGGAGCTCTATCCTACTTCGGCGCGAGCCACCGGTTCCGGGTTTGCTTCGGCGATTGGCCGGGTCGGCTCGTTGCTCGGGCCATTGGTCACCGGGCTGGTGTTCCCGATAACGGGGCAGGGCGGGGTGTTCGCTTTGGGTGCGATGTGTTTCGCCATTGCCGCGGGCGTGGTCTGGCTGTTCGGAATGGAAACGCAGGGCAAGACGCTGGAGGAATTGAGCGAGGTGGTGGCGGGTTAAAGATGATGATCGTTCCCACGCTGTGAGGGAACGATCATCTTCAGCGGTCTTACGGTTTGACCAACCGTGCATCCAGGCTGTTCTGCGCCAGGCGCTTGGCCTGATCCTGGGTCATGCCCAAATGGGTATACAGCGCATGGAAGTTTTCGGTGACATAACCACCGAAGTACGCCGGGTCATCCGAGTTCACCGTAACCTTCACCCCACGCTCAAGCATGTCGAGAATGTTGTGCTGGGACATGTCATCGAACACGCGCAGCTTGGTGTTGGACAGTGGGCAAACGGTCAACGGGATCTGCTCGTCGATGATCCGCTGCATCAGGCGCTCGTCTTCGATGGCGCGCACGCCATGGTCGATACGCTGGATTTTCAGCAGGTCAATGGCTTCCCAGATGTACTCCGGCGGGCCTTCTTCACCAGCGTGAGCAACGGTCAGGAAACCTTCATGACGAGCGCGATCGAACACGCGCTGGAACTTGCTCGGCGGGTGGCCCATCTCCGAACTGTCCAGGCCGACGGCGACAAACGCATCACGGAACGGCAGCGCCTGATCGAGGGTTTTCTCGGCTTCTTCTTCGCTCAAGTGGCGCAGGAAACTGAGGATCAAACCGCTGGTGATGCCCAGTTGCTGTTCACCGTCCTTCAATGCGCTGGCGATGCCGTTAAGCACCACTTCGAACGGCACGCCACGGTCGGTATGGGTTTGCGGATCGAAGAACGGTTCGGTGTGAATCACGTTCTGCGCCTTGCAACGCAACAGGTAGGCCCAGGTCAGGTCGTAGAAATCCTGAGAGGTGCGCAACACATCGGCGCCCCGGTAATACAGGTCCAGGAACTCTTGCAGATTGTTGAAGGCATAGGCCTTGCGCAGGGTTTCGACGTCGCTCCACGGCAGGGCGATCTTGTTGCGTTCGGCCAGGGCGAACAGCAACTCAGGCTCCAGCGAGCCTTCCAGGTGCAGGTGCAATTCTGCCTTGGGCAGGGCGTTCAGCCAGTCGTACATATTCTTTTCTCATCAGGTACAGATAGTGAGCATTCTACAGATGCCTGTAGAAACAATTAGCAAAACCTGACCGGTCGGTTCATCCAGCCACCCCATAAGCCTGGGTGTCGGCAACGTAGGCAAGGGCCAGCCCTTGCCTACAATGGAGTCCGGTCAGATGCCGGCGATCAACTGCCGTGCCGCCTGGCTGTGATCGGCGATCAAGCCTTTCAGGTCCAGCCCTTCGACTTGCCCGTCGATCACTCGCCATTTGCCGCCGATCATCACCCGGTCTGCACGATCCGCGCCACACAACAGCAATGCCGAGATCGGGTCATGGCTGCCAGAGAAGCGCAGCTCATCGAGTTTGAACAACGCGAGATCCGCTTGCTTGCCCACCGCGAGTTCGCCGATGTCGCTGCGACCGAGCAGCTTCGCCGAACCCTGGGTGGCCCAGCCCAGCACCAGCTCCGGGGTGATTTTCTCTGCGCCATAACGCAGCCGTTGCAGGTACAGCGCCTGACGGGTTTCGAGGATCATGTTCGAGGCATCGTTGGATGCCGAACCGTCGACACCCAAGCCCAGCGGTGCGCCGGCAGCCGTCAGCTCCAGGGTTGGGCAAATGCCTGATGCCAGGCGCATGTTCGAACTCGGGCAATGGCAAATGCCGGTACCCGCCGCGCCGAGGCGGGCGATTTCGTCGGGGTTGAAGTGAATGCCGTGGGCCAGCCAGGTGCGTGGGCCGAGCCAGCCGACGCTGTCCAGGTAATCCACGGTGCGCAGGCCGAAGCGTTGCAGGCAGAAATCTTCTTCGTCGAGGGTTTCAGCTAGGTGGGTGTGCAGGCGCACATCGAGCGTGTTCGCCAGTTCGGCGCTGGCCGACATGATTTGCGGCGTGACCGAGAACGGCGAGCAGGGTGCCAGGGCGATCTGAATTTGCGCGCCTTCGCCACGTTCGTGGTACTCGGCGATCAGGCGTTGGCTGTCGGCGAGAATCACTTCGCCTTGCTGCACGGTTTGCTGGGGCGGCAGGCCTCCATCCTTTTCGCCTAGGCTCATCGAGCCACGGGTCAACATGGCGCGCATGCCGAGTTCACGGACGCTTTCGACTTGCACGTCGATGGCGTTTTCCAACCCCTCGGGAAACAGGTAATGGTGGTCGGCGGCAGTGGTGCAACCCGACAGCAGCAATTCAGCCAGGGCCACCTTGGTTGCCAGCGCGAGTTTTTCAGGGGTCAGTCGGGCCCAGACCGGGTAAAGCGTTTTCAGCCAGGGGAACAGCGGCTGATTGACCACCGGTGCCCAGGCGCGGGTCAGGGTTTGATAGAAGTGATGGTGGGTGTTGATCAGTCCCGGCAGGATCACATGCTCGCGGGCATCAAATACTTGTCCACAGGGCGTCGCCGGTTGTTGGCCTTGCTTGAGTACTTCGACGATCAAACCGTCTTGCAGCACCAGGCCACCACGGGCATCGAGGTCGTTGGCCGTGAAGATCGCGAGGGGATTTTTTAACCAGATACGGGTCGCAGGCATTTGCCGGCTCCTCTGAAAGTTGGGTTCAGGTTCGCCAGCTCAGTGTTGCCCTGTCTGCTGATCCAGGGTCGCCGCGGGGGGCGAAGTTCAGAGTTTACGTGGAGACCGCTTCGCGGTCTATCGCGGGCAAGCCTTGCTCCTACAGGTCATGTGTCGTATCCCGGCTCCGGGATTAATACAAATCGTGTGGGAGCAAGGCTTGCCCGCGATGGCGTCCTGTCAGGCAAGCATTACCAGGGAATCGTTTCACCCCGGTAATTCACAAAATGATGCCCACCCTTACCGGCATAGGCGTTCACCTGATCGACCAGCCCGCGAGTGCTGGTGTCGACATCGATGTCCGCGCCTTCACCCCCCATGTCGGTTTTCACCCAGCCTGGATGCAGCGACAAAACGGTCAGTTTCTGTTCGCCCAACTGTGTGACGAAACTATTGGTCATCGAGTTCAGCGCCGCTTTGCTGGCCTTGTACAGTGCCAGTTCTGGTGCATCAGGCATGGTCACGCTACCGAGTACCGAACTCATGAACGCCAGTACACCGCTGCCTTCGCGGATCTGCCCGACGAAGCGCTGGGCCAGATTGATGGGCGCCACGGCGTTGGTGAAGAACAATTGACCCACTTCGGCCAGCGTCGCGCCACCGGGTGTCTGCACTTCCGGGCCTTTGACGCCGGCGTTGACGAACAACAGGTCGAACACCTGGCCTTTGAGTTGTTGGCTGAGGGCGATCACCGCTTGCTGATCGTCCATGTCGAGTTTTTCAATCCGTACCTTGCCCAGTGCCTGCAACGCTTCGGCGTTCTGTGGGTTACGCACCGTGGCGGTGACTTGCCAGCCGTCGGCCAGCAGGGTTTTCACCAGCCCCAGCCCGAGGCCTCGTGAGGCGCCGATGATCAGTGCGGTTTTTACCGTAGACATGAGTGGCTTCCTTGATAAAAGAGGGTCATGGGTTCAATGGACAACGTTGCCCGAGCCGTTGTTGCAGTTCCTGGCGTAACTCACCGATCTCACCAAGCGTAAAGCCCAGACGTTGGACGATCAAATGCAGAAGTTAGATTCGGGGTCAGGCACTACTTCAGGGCGAGCTGCAGGATCGGGTGCAAATTTTGCTCGGGGTAATCTGATTAAAAAATGACCATGTGGCTGCAGGCTATGCCGGCTATGCAACTGAGCCAGCCATGAACGGGTTATCCACAGGTTGCTCCACAGTATTTGTGCGCAAGCCAGAAACCCGGGAATAAGCACTGTAAGGCTTTCTTCTAATGGTGATATACCGCTCTAACTGTTTGTTTTGCGGTGGAATTGAACCCGTGGATGGCCAATTGAGCGAAAAGTGATCAATGGCCGCAAAGCCACGTGGCGGAAGGGTTACAGCGCTGTGTGCTCAGGTTATCCACAGTCGGGTGCACAGCGGTTGTGGGCAAGTGTCGGAAATGTTGGCGTGGCGCCAATGCCCTAAAAGATCGCAGCGCTACGGGCGAAACAGGATCGCTTGCAGGAGCTGTCGCAGGCTGCGATCTTTTGATCTGTTTTCAACGTTGCAACAAAATTCGCCCACGGCTCAAATCCGCCAGTTGACGCTGCAAGGTATCGATCTGGGTCTCACCGATGGCCAGTTGCAGTTCCACACCATTGGCGGTGAAGGTTTCTTCCACCACCAACCCGCCCAGCTCCGCGACGCGCAGTTTGACCAGCGCCAATTCGCTAAAGCCGCAGGCACAACGAATCGGCACCCGGCTGATAAGGGCAATCCGCTCGGCGCTTTGCAGGCATTTATTGGCGCTGCCGCCGTAGGCCCGTGCGAGACCGCCAGTGCCCAGTTGAATGCCGCCGTACCAGCGAATCACCACGACCGCGACCTGATCGCAATCCTGCGCTTCAATCGCCGCGAGTATCGGCCGGCCAGCAGTGCCGCCCGGTTCGCCATCGTCACTGCTGCGGTACTGATCGGCGAGTTTCCAGGCCCAGCAATTGTGTGAAGCGTTCAGGTCGCTGTGCTGTTCGATGAACGCCTGCGCCTCGGCAGCGCTGGTGATCGGTGCCGCGAGGGCGATAAAGCGGCTTTTGCGAATCTCTTCACGGTATTCGCAAACGCCTGCGAGGGTAAAAGGCATGGCTGAAGGTCTTAAATGGCTGGGGTGAGGCCGCAGCCTTTAAGAATGATACGGATCAGGTTATTGCTGGCATCTTCCATGTCCTGCCTGGTCAGCTTGCTACGACCGGTGACGCGGCAAATTTGCGTGGCGAAATCGGCGTAATGCTGGGTGCTGCCCCATAACAGGAAGATCAGGTTCACCGGATCTACGGGGTCCATCTTGCCGGCGTCGATCCAGGCTTGAAACACGTCCGCGCGGCCCTGGAACCAGGCGCGGTAATCCTGATTGAAGTACTCGGTCAGGCATTCTCCGCCGCTGATGACTTCCATGGCGAACACCCGCGAGGCTTGCGGCTGGCGGCGGGAGAACTCCATCTTGGCGCGTATGTAGCGGGTCAGCGCTTCGGCGGGGTCGTCGTCACAGGTCAAGGTGTTGAAGGTGCTGTCCCACAATTGAATGATGTTGCTCAACACCCCGATGTACAGCCCGAGCTTGTTGGTGAAGTAGTAGTGCAGATTGGCCTTGGGCAGCCCGGCATTCTGCGCGATGGTGTTCATGCTGGTGCCCTTGAAGCCGTGACGAGCGAATTCGATTTCGGCGGCTTTGAGGATCGCCTCTTCGTTCTTCTGACGAATGCGGCTGGCAGGCTTACCTGCGTGGGCTGGGACTTCAAAGGTCATGGGCGGTTCCGAGCGGGTCAGTGGGTGCACCGTGCGTTGATAGCGCACCCACAGGAATCCGACAAGCCTTGTTGCGATAAAAGCGTCAAAGCTGGGCCTTTCATGCGGTTTATCGAGTCGCCGCAAGGCTTTCCAGGAAGCTTTCCAGTACCAAATGCGGGCGCCGCCCCTTGCGTGTGACCGAAGCCAGGCTCAGGTCATAAAAACGGGTGTCGGGTTTGAGCGCGCGCAAGCGACCTTGCTGCACCCACAGGCTGGCGTAGTGGTCTGGCAGGTAACCGATGTAGCGCCCGGTCAGAATCAGAAACGCCATGCCCTCGCGGTCCGATGCGCTGGCGGTGCAGTTGAGCGCCTGATAATGCGCCTGGATCTCGGCCGGTAGACGGAAGGTCGGGGCGATCGCGTCCTGACTATTCAGGCGTTCATCGTCCAGTTGTTTATCGTCGACATAAAACAATGGATGGCCGACCGCGCAGTAGAGTAGCGAACGCTCGCTGTACAGCGGCTGATACTCAAGCCCCGACAAGGCGCTGGCCTGCGGTACCACGCCGACATGCAAGCGTCCATCGAGCACGCCCTGTTCGACTTCATTGGGCGCGATCATGCGGATCTGAATCTGCACGTCCGGCCCACGCTCTTTCAACTGCGCCAGTGCGTGGGTGATGCGCATGTGGGGCAGGGTGACGAGGTTGTCGGTCAGGCCGATGGTCAATTCACCGCGCAAGTGTTGATGCAGTCCGTTGACCTCGGTGCGAAAACTTTCCAGCGCACTTAATAGCTGCAACGCCGATTGATAGACCTCGCGGCCCTCTTCGGTCAGCGAGAACCCGGCTCGACCACGCTGACACAGGCGCAGACCCAGTCGTTGTTCAAGATCGCTCATTTGCTGGCTGATGGCTGAGCGTCCAATCCCGAGCACACTTTCCGCTGCGGAGAAGCCGCCGCACTCGACCACGCTGCGAAAGATCCGCAGCAGGCGGATATCAAAGTCACTGACTTGCGCCAGTGGATCGGGTCGGCGGCTGCTCATGCTTTTTACTCAAAAGTTTAGTGATTGGCTGACTGAAGGTTAGAAAAGTTGGATTTCACCGACTTTATCGTCGTGGCAACTTAGCTGCAAGAACGCTTTTAATCCCTACGCCGCTTATTGCCCTGCGAGGTTTTGCTCATGAACGTGCCTGAAAACGCCCCGGTCTCCCTGGCCAGCCAACTCAAGCTCGATGCCCACTGGATGCCGTACACCGCCAACCGCAATTTCCAGCGCGATCCGCGTCTGATCGTTGCCGCTGAAGGCAGCTACCTGATCGACGACAAGGGCCGTAAAGTCTATGACTCGCTGTCAGGTCTGTGGACCTGCGGCGCAGGGCATACCCGCAAGGAAATCCAGGAAGCGGTGGCCAAACAGTTGGGCACCCTCGATTACTCGCCGGGCTTCCAGTACGGTCACCCGCTGTCGTTCCAGCTCGCCGAGAAAATCACCGAGCTGACCCCGGGCAATCTGAATCACGTGTTCTTCACTGACTCCGGTTCCGAATGCGCTGATACAGCCGTGAAGATGGTCCGCGCTTACTGGCGTCTGAAAGGTCAGTCGACCAAAACCAAAATGATCGGCCGTGCCCGTGGCTACCACGGTGTGAACATCGCCGGCACCAGCCTGGGTGGCGTGAACGGCAACCGTAAGCTGTTTGGTCAGGCGATGATGGACGTCGACCACCTGCCGCACACTCTGCTGGCGAGCAACGCCTATTCCCGTGGCATGCCGAAAGAGGGCGGTATCGTCTTGGCCGAAGAGCTGCTCAAACTGATCGAACTGCACGACGCCTCGAACATCGCTGCGGTGTTCGTCGAGCCACTGGCCGGTTCTGCCGGTGTACTGGTTCCGCCTCAGGGTTATCTGAAGCGGCTGCGCGAAATCTGCGACCAGCACAACATCCTGCTGGTATTCGACGAAGTCATCACCGGCTTCGGTCGTACCGGTTCGATGTTCGGTGCTGACAGCTTCGGCGTGACCCCGGACCTGATGTGCATTGCCAAGCAAGTTACCAACGGCGCGATCCCGATGGGCGCGGTGATCGCCAGTTCGGAGATCTACCAGACCTTCATGAACCAGGCGACGCCGGAATACGCAGTGGAATTCCCGCACGGTTACACCTATTCCGCGCACCCGGTGGCTTGCGCTGCCGGCCTCGCGGCACTCGACCTGCTGCAAAAGGAAAACCTGGTGCAGAGCGTGGCCGAAGTCGCGCCACATTTCGAGAATGCGCTGCACGGTCTGAAAGGCTCGAAGAACGTCATCGACATCCGTAACTACGGCTTGGCCGGTGCGATCCAGATCGCTGCGCGCGATGGCGACGCTATCGTGCGTCCATTCGAGGCGGGCATGGCGCTGTGGAAGGCGGGTTTCTATGTGCGCTTCGGCGGCGACACCCTGCAGTTCGGCCCAACCTTCAACAGCAAGCCGCAGGATCTTGATCGTCTGTTCGATGCGGTCGGCGAAGTGCTGAACAAGATCGACTGATTAGCCCTTCTATATAAGAACGAATAACGGACGCGCAGCGATGCGCGTCTGTGGACAATTTTTCAGGAGCCCCGCATGAGCCTCATCCCGCATTTGATCAATGGCGAACTGGTAACCGATAACGCTCGCACTGCTGACGTGTTCAACCCGTCCACTGGTCAGCCAATCCATAAAGTGCCATTGGCCAGCCGTGAAACCATTCAAAAAGCCATCGACTCAGCCAAGGCTGCATTTCCGGCCTGGCGCAACACGCCACCGGCCAAACGCGCCCAGGTGATGTTCCGCTTCAAGCAATTGCTGGAGCAGAACGAAGCGCGTATCGCTCAACTGATCAGCGAAGAACACGGCAAGACGCTGGAAGACGCCGCGGGTGAATTGAAGCGCGGTATCGAAAACGTCGAGTTCGCCTGTGCTGCACCGGAAATCCTCAAGGGCGAGTACAGCCGTAATGTCGGTCCGAACATCGATGCCTGGTCGGACTTCCAGCCGTTGGGTGTAGTGGCCGGTATCACCCCGTTCAACTTCCCGGCGATGGTGCCGTTGTGGATGTATCCGCTGGCGATCGTCTGCGGTAACTGCTTTATCCTCAAACCGTCCGAGCGTGATCCAAGCTCGACGCTGCTGATCGCTCAGCTCCTGCTCGAAGCCGGCCTGCCGAAAGGCGTGTTGAGTGTGGTTCATGGTGACAAGGCTGCGGTCGATGCGTTGATCGAAGCACCTGAAGTCAAAGCACTGAGCTTCGTCGGCTCGACACCGATTGCCGAATACATTTACGCCGAGGGCACCAAGCGCGGCAAGCGCGTCCAGGCACTGGGCGGCGCGAAGAACCACGCGGTATTGATGCCGGATGCCGATCTGGATAACGCAGTCAGCGCTCTGATGGGCGCGGCTTACGGTTCTTGTGGCGAGCGTTGCATGGCGATCTCGGTAGCCGTGTGCGTTGGCGATCAGGTTGCGGATGCTCTGGTGGCCAAACTGGTTCCGCAAATCAAGGCGCTGAAAATCGGCGCCGGCACTTCGTGTGGTCTGGACATGGGGCCACTGGTTTCCGGTCAGGCTCGCGACAAGGTCAGTGGCTATATAGAAGACGGTGTTTCCTCCGGCGCTTCCCTGGTCGTCGATGGTCGTGGTCTGAGCGTGGCCGGTCATGAGGAAGGCTTCTTCCTGGGTGGCTGCCTGTTCGATAACGTCACGCCAGAGATGCGTATCTATAAAGAAGAGATCTTCGGGCCGGTGCTGTGCATCGTTCGGGTCAATAGCCTGGAAGCTGCCATGCAGCTGATTAACGATCACGAGTACGGCAATGGCACCTGCATCTTCACCCGTGATGGTGAGGCAGCGCGGTTGTTCTGCGACGAGATCGAAGTCGGCATGGTTGGGGTTAACGTTCCGCTGCCGGTCCCAGTGGCTTACCACAGCTTTGGTGGCTGGAAGCGTTCGCTGTTTGGTGACCTGCATGCGTATGGCCCGGATGGTGTGCGTTTCTACACCCGTCGCAAGGCGATTACCCAGCGCTGGCCACAACGTGCAAGCCATGAAGCCTCGCAGTTCGCATTCCCAAGCTTGTAAGTAGAAGGGCAGAAGGCCGGTCCACCTCTATATGGTGGTGGACCGGCCTTCGTGTTTTCGGGGCTTTTTGACTGATATGACAGATTTATGAAAATAGGTGTTGACGGCAGATTCTGGAAGTCTATAATTCGCCCCACTTCCGGCGCAGTCGAAACGGAAAACTCCTTGGTAAACAAA